>NZ_JBSFZS010000238.1:0-6072 GCF_053600395.1 Streptomyces sp. NPDC005070
GCTGAAGCTGCGCGGTGACCAGGTGGCGGTCATCCTCGCCGACTACCGCATGCCGCAGATGAACGGCATCGAGTTCCTGGAACAGGCCCTCGACGTGTACCCGGGCGCCCGCCGGGTGCTGCTGACCGCGTACGCGGACACGAACGCGGCCATCGACGCGATCAACGTGATCGACCTCGACCACTATCTGCTCAAGCCCTGGGATCCGCCGGAGGAGAAGCTCTACCCGGTCGTCGACGACCTCCTGGACGCGTGGCGGGCCAGCGACTACCGGCCCGTGGGCGCCTGCAAGGTGGTCGGGCACCGCTGGTCGGCCCGCTCCTCGGGTGTCCGGGAGTTCCTGGCCCGCAACCAGGTGCCCTATCGCTGGTACTCCTCCGACACCCCGGAGGGACAGCGCCTGCTGAGCGCCGCCGGGCAGGACGGCGACCGGCTTCCGCTGGTGGTCACCCCGGACGGCACACCGCTCGTCGAGCCCGAGGACCCCGAGATCGCGGCGCACGTCGGGCTCGCCACGACACCGACATCGGAGTTCTACGACCTCGTCGTCATCGGCGGCGGTCCGGCCGGGCTCGGGGCGGCCGTGTACGGCGCGTCCGAAGGGCTGCGCACCGTACTCGTGGAGCGGTCCGCGACCGGCGGACAGGCGGGCCAGAGTTCACGGATCGAGAACTACCTCGGCTTCCCCGACGGAGTCTCCGGGGGACAGCTCACCGACCGGGCGCGGCGGCAGGCGGCCAAGTTCGGCGCCGAGATCCTCACCGCGCGTGAGGTGACCGGACTGGAGGTCACCGGGGCCTCGCGCACGATCCGCTTCTCCGACGGCTCCGCGATCTCCGCGCACGCGGTGATCCTCGCGACCGGTGTCTCGTACCGCCAGCTCCAGGCTCCGGGCCTCGCCGAGCTGACGGGCTGCGGCGTCTTCTACGGCTCGGCACTGACCGAGGCCGCCGCCTGCCAGGGCCACGACGTGTACATCGTGGGCGGCGCGAACTCGGCCGGCCAGGCGGCGATGTATCTGGCCCGGGGCGCCAAGTCCGTGACCATCCTGGTGCGCGGCTCCTCGCTGTCCAACTCGATGTCGCACTACCTGATCGAGCAGATCTCGGACGCGCCGAACATCTCGGTGCGCACCGGTACGGTGGTGGACTCCGCGCACGGCGACGGCCATCTGGAACAGCTCACCCTGCGCGATGTGGAGAGCGGTCACACCGAACTCGTCGACGCGCAGTGGATGTTCGTGTTCATCGGCGCGGCCCCGCTCACCGACTGGCTGGAGGGCACGGTCCTGCGGGACGCCCGCGGCTTCATCGTGGCGGGCCCGGACATGACACCCGACGGGCAGCCCCCGCGCGGCTGGGAGCTGGACCGGCCCCCGTACCACCTGGAAACCAATGTGCCCGGCGTGTTCGTGGCCGGGGACGCGCGCGCCGAATCGGCGAAGCGGGTCGCGTCCGCGGTCGGAGAGGGAGCCATGGCCGTCATGCTCGTCCACCGTTATCTGGAGCAGTCGTGACCGGGCGGCCGGTGCCGTGCGACGCGGCGGAACTGGGCACGCTGTTCCTGTTCGAGAAGCTCGACGGCGGCCAGTTGGACCGGCTGTGCCGGGAGGGCCGGACGGAGCAGTTCGACCCCGGGCCGGTGTACACCGAGGGTGATCCGGCCACCTGCTTCTACGTGCTACTGGAGGGCACGGTCGTGATGTCGCGCCGGGTCGGCGCGGACGACGTGGAGATCAGCCGCACGTCGAAGCGCGGGGTGTACGCGGGGGCCATGCAGGCCTATCTCAGCGACCCGGGGGACGCGCAGTACAAGGGTTCCATGCGGGTCACCGAGCCGTCCCGGTTCTTCGTCCTGCCCGCGGCGACGTTCGCCGCGATCCTGCGGGACTGGTTCCCGATGGCCGTCCATCTGCTGGAGGGCATGTTCTTCGGCAGCCAGAACGCCCAGCGCACCGTCGGGCAGCGTGAGCGGCTGCTGGCGCTCGGCTCGCTGTCGGCCGGGCTCACGCACGAGCTCAACAATCCGGCCGCGGCGGCCGTACGGGCCACCTCGGCGCTGCGTGACCGAGTGGCCCACATGCGGCAGAAGCTGGGGATGATCGCCTCGGGACCGTACGCGCGCGACGCTCTGGAGACGCTGGTCGAAATCCAGGAGCGGACCGCCGAACAGGTCGCCAAAGCCACCCCGCTGACCCCGCTGGAGGCCTCCGACCGGGAGGACGCGCTCGCCGACTGGCTCGACGACCACGACATCGCGGGCGGCTGGCAGCTCGCCCCGACCTTCGTGCAGGCGGGTCTCGACACCGACTGGCTGGACCAGGTCGCGGCGGCCGTTGACGGGCCGACTCTCGAAGGCGCGGTCCGGTGGCTCAACTACACGGTCGAGACCGAGCTGCTGATGAACGAGATCGAGGACTCCACCACCCGTATCTCGCATCTTGTGGACGCGGCCAAGCAGTACTCGCAGATGGACCGCGCGCCCTACCAGGTCGCCGACGTGCACGATCTGCTCGACAGCACCCTGATGATGCTCGCCGGCAAGATGGGCTCCGGCATCAAGGTCGTCAAGGAGTACGACCGGGCGCTGCCCCGGATCCCCGCCTATCCGGGTGAGCTGAACCAGGTGTGGACGAACCTCATCGACAACGCCGCCTCCGCGATGACCGGCGAGGGGACGCTGACGGTGCACACCGCTCCCGACGGCGACCAGGTGCTCGTCGAGTTCCGTGACACGGGCACCGGAGTGCCCGAGGAGATCCGCGACCGGATCTTCGACCCGTTCTTCACCACCAAGCCGGTGGGCGAGGGAACCGGACTCGGCCTGGACATCTCCTGGCGGATCGTCGTCAACAAGCACCACGGCAGTCTGATGGTGCAGTCCGTGCCCGGGGACACCCGCTTCCAGGTACGCCTGCCCCTGACCGTCGTGGAAACCGCCGCGGAAACCACGGAGGAGCCGTCATGACCACGCCGAACGGAATCGACCCGTCCATACCGCCGAGCGGCACCGGCTGCACGGAGTGCGACGCTGCCGGCGGATGGTGGCTGCATCTGCGGCGCTGTGCCCAGTGCGGGCACGTCGGCTGCTGCGACGGCTCCCCGGCCAAACACGCCACCGCGCACGCGCACGGCACCGGGCATCCCGTCATCCAGAGCTTCGAGCCGGGCGAGGACTGGTTCTGGGACTACGACACCTCGGAGCTCTACGAGGCCGGTCCCGAGCTCGCTCCCCCGGTGAGCCACCCGCTCGACCAGCCCACTCCCGGCCCCGCCGACCGGGTTCCCGGCAACTGGGCCGAGCTGCTGCGCTGAAGCCCCGTGGCCGGAGCCTCGAGGGCTCCGGCCGCCGTCTCAGAGGACCTTGTTGCCGTACATCTCGCCGAGCGGATCGGCGAGCAGTTCGATCCGGGCGCCGTCGGGGTCGCGGAAGTAGATCGAGGTACCGCTCTCCTCCATGTACTCGACCTCGGCCGCGTCGAGCCGCTCACGCAGTTGGCGCCAGGTGGCGGGGTCGACCGAGATGGCGAGGTGGTGCAGCCCGCCGAGGACCTCCGCGTAGGGGCCGAGGTCGAGGCCGGGGAAGTCGAAGAAGGCGATCAGATTGCCGTTGCCGAGATCGAAGAAGAAGTGGGTCGAGCCCTTGTAGTCCCGGTTCTCGATCATCTCGGTGAGGGGAAAGCCCAGGACGCCCTGGTAGAACCGCACGGTCCGCTCCACGTCCGCGGAGAGCAGCGCCACATGGTGCACGCCGCGTGCCGTGCTCCGCGGCCTCTCCGCCATCAGATGGGCGTCCTTGATCCGTTGACGCTCCGCTTCGATCGCCGGCAGGTCCATGGCGCCCATCGCAAGCTCCTCACCCAGAGAACGGGAAAACGCACTCGGAACTGAATACAACCACTCGTCCGCCGGGATGCGCGGCGGGGCACCAAGGGCGATCCTGGATATATGTCCGGACGGGCTCCTCTGGTTGTGCATCCGGCCCTGGATACCAGTGGCCGTGAGGTGACCGCGCGGGGTGAGAACCTCGGCGTGGCGTTCTCGGACGAGGATCTGCTGGAGTTCCTGGGCCGGGCGGGACTGCCGGACGCGGAGGATCTGCTGGACGATCCGGCCTGGGTGAAGTGGCGCGGAGGACAGGCGCACTTCTACGGAACCGGCTGATCGGCCGGCGGTGCCAGGACGGCGAGTGTGCCGTTGGCCTGGCGCAACGCCAGTTCCAGGGGAAGCGCGGGATGCAGCGCGCCCGTCCCGTCCGGCGGCACGATCCACTCGAGCGGCCCCGCCGAGCGGTACGGCGGCGGTACGGCGACCCAGGAGCCCCTGCCGAGATGGCGGAGCCCCGAACCCTCCCACCGGCTCGCGGGGTCGGGCGGCAGGAAGAAGCCCACGCGCTGAGCGGCGCAGTCGACCAGTGTGGGCCCCGGCACCCGGACCGGGTCGCACCACAGGATGTCGAGGGCGAGCAGGCCGAGCTGCTCGGGCACGCTCAGCACGTCCCAGTAGCGCCCGGCCTCCAGGAGCACACCGCCGCTTCCCTGGTCCCAGTCGCGTTTGCACGCCCTCGGGTCCGTGGCGGCCGCGGCCAGCCACTCCACGCTCCGCGTCCACATCAGGTTCGTCATGCATCACCCCGGAGTCGGTTCTCTCCGCCCGGCAGGCACGCGGGCGGCGCGGGTCGAAAGACCCACGTCCGCCCGTCAGGACCTCGGCATATGCATCGTGGTGGATAACTCTACGTGGCGGAAGGGGTGGCGAGGTGTGGCGTTTTCCGGGGACCGGTTGACGGCGTTCGCGACGGTGCTCGCAGGGAGTGCAGGGAGGGGGCGTGCAGCGGGGTCGTGTGCCAGCGGGCGGTGAAGGTCCGGCCGGGGAGGACGCACTCCACGGTCAGCCGGTGCGGGGTCTCCAGGAAGAGCACGTCGACGCGCAGGGTGCCGGGGCCGGTCCAGCCCCCGCTCACCGCCAGCGGCGTCGGGCCGGGATCGACGCTCCAGCCGGTTCCTTCGAGGCGCAGTTCGAGTCGCCGGTCTCCCTCGGTCAGGGTGACATCGGTTCCCTTGTCACTCTCGGCGACGAACACGCCCGTCAGCGTCCGCTGGGTCGCGCAGACGCCTCCGGCCGGCACGAACTCCGCCTGCGACCAGGTCCCCGTGGGTTCCGTGGGCTCGGCCGCGGCCTCGACCGGCGGCAGGGCGAGCCCGGCGAGCCGTCGGCTCAGCGCCTCGTCGCGCTCGCTCGCGTCCCGCGGCGGTGCCGTCCCGAACGCGGGCAGGAGATGGCGCCACATCAGGTCCAGCAGTTCCTGCATCCGGTCGGTCGCCGCGGTCGTCACGATCACGGCGTCGTGTTCGGGCAGCACGACGCAGAACTGTCCGAACGCCCCGTCGCCACGGTATCCGTGCCGTCCCCGCCAGAACTGGAATCCGTAGCCCTGCTGCCAGTCCGACCGGGCGCCCCCGGGAGTGCCGTCAGCGTTCGCGACGTGCGCGCGGGTCGCCTCCGCGATCCAGGAGGCCGGCAGGAGCCGCCGCCCCTCCCAGACGCCGTCGTCCAGATAGAGCTGCCCGAGCCGGGCGATCGCGTCGGTCGCGGCGTGCAGCCCGCTGAAGCCGATCTCCCGGCCGGCCCGGTTCCGCGTCCAGTCGGTCTCCCCGATGCCCAGCGGCTCGAACAGGCGGGGCCGCAGGTACTCGGTCAGCGACAGACCGGTCACGCGCTGGAGGATCGAGGCGAGCGTGTAGGTGGCCGACTGGTTGTAAGCGAAGACGGTGCCGGGGTCGCGGTCCGGCGGGATCAGCAGGAATCCGCGTACCGCCTCCGTCCGGTCGGTCCGCATCGCGTCGGCCCAGGTCTCGGTGAGATGGCCGCTGGCCATGGCCGCGACGTGCCGGACGAGCATGGCGCGGCTGCGTGGATCGGTGATGTCGGCCTCGAACTCGGGGAAGTACGAGATCACCGGCCGGTCGAGGTCCAACAGGCCCTCGGCCACGGCGAATCCGGCGGCCGTGGAGGTGAAGCTCTTGCTGAGCCAAGTCGTCGAGCCCCCCTCGGCGGCGACCAGCACCTCGGC
>NZ_JBSFZS010000239.1:0-6025 GCF_053600395.1 Streptomyces sp. NPDC005070
GGCCGCCCTCGCCCCACTCGACGGCGTACACCACGGCGGGGCGGCCGTCGGCGAGACGGACCCGGGCATCAGCACTCCGGCGACCAGCGCGCCCACCAGCGTGCCGACCGCCGCCGAGCGCACCGTGGACCAGGTCGCTCCCGCGGTGGTGCGCCCCAGTGTCAGCACGGCCAGCAGCACCCAGAAACCGTGCGAGAGGTCCAGCGCCCCGGCCACGACCCGGGCCACGCCGAGGCCCACGGCGGTGCGTACGGCGTTCTGGAACAGGACCGAACGCAGCGTGAGGTTGCCGGTCAGACGCAGCACCAGAAGCCGCGCCGTGGAGGGCCTCGCGTACCAGAACTGTTCGGGCGGCAGTCCCGCCGAGTCGCGGCGCCCGCCGATCGCCACGGCCACCGCTGCCTGCGCGGTCAGGGCGGAGTCTGCCGCGACCAGCAGACCTGAGCGGAATTCCAGCAGCCGCTGCGGGGCTCTGGCGTCCGTGGCGAACCCGGTACCGGACGGTTGTCCGCGGACGGCGACGAAGTCGGCGATCATTTCCTCCAGAAACTCGGGCGCCGGTACGGCACGTACGCCCCGCAGGGCGCCCGCCGTCGCGGCGCAGCCGTCCGCGACACCGCGCAGCAACTCCTCGGAGGGCGGATCGGCGGCCGTCGCGGAGTCCGGCCGCTCGGCCATCCGGGCGAGCTGGTCCAGTACCCGCCGTGTCGCGGATCCGGCCTGCGCGAGTCCGCGGTCGGTGCGGCCCGCCCCCGTCGGACGCGAGGCCGGTGGCGCCTGTGACAGACGCAGCCCCAGCCCTTCCTCGCGCAGGCGCCGGGCCCGCTCGGGAGCGTGCCGGTGCCCCTGGGCGAACGCGAGTGCCGAGGCGGCCGCGAGATCCAGGGCGGCGGCGATCCGCGCGCGGTACGGCCGAACGGATGGGGCGGGCAGGAGCAGCAGTTCGCACAGGACCAGCAGGACGACACCGGCCAGCAGGCCGCCGAGGCGCTGGGGCAGGGTGTCCGGCTCGTACGGCGGGAAGCACGCCAGTACGTAGAAGAGCAGCAGCCCCGGGACCACACCCGCCGCGGCGGGTCCGTACGCGGAGATGAACGAGATGGCGAAGCCGATCACCAGCATCCCCGCGACGGCGGACGCGGTCGTCACGGCGAGAGTGGTGCCGAGGGCCGTCAGCGCCACGGCCGCCGGCAGCGCGAACAGGATGGTCCGCGCCCGGGCCCGGCCGCCGCCCGGGATCGGGGAGAGGACGCCGAGCGCGATCGGCGCGAAGAGGGCGTAGACGGCGACGACCGGTTGGTCCAGTACGTAGAGCGCCCCGTAGAAGCCCGCGGCGGACGCGACCGTGACCCGCGCGGACTGCCGCGCGGCCCGTACGCGACCGGGGGAGAGGGGCCGCTTCGGCATGGACGTTCCTTCCCCGGCGCCTCCCCGGGCCCGTCCCCGCCGTACGCCCATTGTCGACCGGGACGGCACCGGGGGCACGCCCGGGCCACGCCTCCGCTCCGACGTGGGCCCGGCTCCCTTCGGCCCGACGGTTCCACCGTGCCCGCCGGCTCGCTCCGGAGCCCGGCGCACCCACAACAGGGCTTCCTGGTAAGCCAGTTGAACGGATCCGGGTCGGGAGGCGGCCTGTTGGGGGCCGCGTCCGCGACACGGTCCGCAAGCGTCTCGTCACCCGGCACGTGACGGTCCGCCGTCTGATCAGGGGTTTCTCTACCCAGGACGCGGGGGAGCGCATAACATCCGGACGGGAAGTCACCCGGAAGGCATGTCGGGGCCATCTGCCGGGACCCGGGACCGCCCCCGACCATCCGTCGCCTCTTCGCCCTTTAGTCTCTTCACCTGCTCGACCGTTCAGTCCCGCACGAAGGAACCATCAGTGAGCGAATCCGGATCCTCCGGAAGAGTCCAGCCGGCTCAGGCCGGCGATCCCTCCCGAATAGGTCCGTACCGGATCGTCGGTCGTCTCGGTGCCGGAGGCATGGGTACCGTCCATGCCGGAGTGGCTTCCGACGGAACGCGCGTGGCGGTGAAGGTGATTCACCCCTCGCAGGCCCAAGACCCGCATTTCAGGGCCCGTTTCAGGCGCGAGGTGGAAATGTCCTCCCGTGTCACCGGCCCGTACCTGGTCCCGCTGCTCTCCGCCGACGCGAACGCCGTCACCCCGTGGCTCGCCACCGAATACGTCGCCGGGCCGACACTGAACCAGCAGGTGTTCGCCCAAGGACGGGTCACCGGACCCAGTCTGTACGCCTTCGCGGCCGCCACCGCGCAGGCGTTGGCCGCCGTCCACGCGGCCGGCGTGGTGCATCGTGACGTGAAACCGCAGAACGTCATCCTCACCCCCTCCGGACCCCGCGTCCTGGACTTCGGCATCGCGCACGCCGACGACGACACCCGGGCCACCCGTCCGGGAGCCACGACCGGCACCCCGGGCTGGATCAGCCCCGAGCAGTACCGGACGGGAGACGCGGGGCCCGAGAGCGACGTGTTCGCCTGGGGCGCGCTCGTGGCGTACGCGGCCACCGGCAAGTCACCTTTCGGGACGGGCGCGTCCGACGCGGTGGCGTTCCGCGTGACGTCGGGCGAACCCGACCTGGACGGCGTCCCCCTGCCCCTGCGCGAGATCGTGCGAGGGGCACTGGCCAAGGAGCCGGGGGACCGTCCCCAGGCCGCCGACGCCGCCGAGGAGTGCTTCGAGCTCCTGGCCGCGCAGCTCATCCAGGCGATGCGCGCCGACACGTTGTTCACCCGGGCGGAGGACATGATCGCCGCGGTCTGGGACATGCCTCCCGTGGACGATCCGGCATGGCCGCGGCCCGCGAGGCGCGGACGAAAGCCGTGGGCGGGCATGCTCGTCGTCGCGGCGGCGGTCATCGGGGGTATGGCGGGCGGAGTGGTGGCCCTCATGCCCGGCAAGCCTGAGGGCGACCGTCACGGAACCTCGAACACCGCCTCCGTTCCCGCCTCCTCCGGTCCCCTCGCCTCCACCCCCGCCTCCTCCGCTCCCGCTTCCGCTCCGGTCGCGATCCCGCAGCCGTCCGGAACGATCCTGAACACGGACGCGAAGACGAAGGCGAGTACGGCGGAACGGCGTGAGCGGTCCACGAGCGGCCGCCCGGCGAGTGCGGAGAGCTGGGCCGAAGCGCGGTCGGCGCGCGGCGAGGGCGAACACGACGTGGCCCGTGCCGTCCTGCGCGACCAGGGAGTTCTCGTCCAGCGACTCGGCGACGCCATCGACCTCGCCCCTAGAACCGTGAGGTTCCACGCCTCGCGCGGAGAGGTCTATCTCTCGTACCGGCTCACCTCCGACGAACCGGGAACGATGTACGCGGAGACGGAGGTCGCCGGTCTGATGTGCCGGACGCTGCGGGACGTCGTTCTGGGGCTGCACCCCGATCTGCCGTACCACGCCTTCGTCATGGTGAAGGAATCGCCGGGCCACGACCCGCTGGTTACCTGGGACGACGACTTCCTCGCCGACGCGCGGTGCACGTCGGCCGACGACGACGATCTGAGCCCCGCCGGCATCGGGCCGGCCTGGGAGCCGGACGAACAGGGCCTCGGCCAGGCCATGATTCCCAGTACCGACAGCGCCGAGATCAGCGTCGCGGACCGCGCCACCCGGAGGATCATCGAGCGGACCAACGGGATGCGCACGGCGCTCGGCACGGATCGCGTGCTCGGCAACACGGAGCTCAAGATGGGCTTCGACCCGGGGGACTCGGCCATGTACGTGTGGTCGGACTACGGGTCGTGGAACCAGCGGCAGGCCGCGACCTGGGCCGACATGGCGGCGGGCGAGGCGTGCCGGGCTCTGGTGCGGCAGCGGGACGGCGCGGGCGACGCGTGGCCGTACTCCCGTTACGCCGTGGCGGAGCGGGACGACGTCGGCTATCTGATGATCCGTTGGGGTACGGCGGGAAATCTGGCCGACTGTCCGGCCTGACGCGGGCCGACGCGGGCCGAGTCGAGTCGAGGCGAGTCGCCCGAGCGGGACCGGGGTTGACCCTCGACATGGTCGAGGGCACAGGGTTCCGGGTGTGGAGAGCGAGATGCGCAGCATTGGCGAGATGGCCCGGGACAGCGGACTGAGTGTCAGCGCCCTGCGGTTCTACGACCGTGGCGGTGTGCTGGTCCCCGCCTGGGTGGACCCGGTGAGCGGCTACCGCTGGTACGGCCCGGAGCAACTGGAGGAGGCACGGCTGCTGGCCCGGCTGCGCCGGGCCGCCATGCCGCTCGCGGACATCCGTCTGGTGCTCGCTGGCTGGTCCGGCGCGGACACCGACCTGGTGCGCACGCTCCTTCAGGCACATCTGCGCCGGCTCGAGGCGGGTCTGTCCGATGCCCGCGACGCGTTCTCCACGCTCCGAGCACTACTCGACAGCAGGGAGAAACCCATGACATCGCCCCGTACCGCCGTCGTCCGTCTGTCCGTCCCCGCGCCGGAACTCGCCGGCGCGCTCGACGCGGTCCGCTTCGCCGCCGGCCGGGACCCGGAACTGCCCATGCTCGCCGGTGTCCTGTTCGACATCGAGGGCGAGACGCTCGACGTCGTGGCGACGGACCGCTACCGGATGGCCGTCGCGCGGGCGGCCACCGGCGGGCACGCCGACACGCGCGTGCAGGTCGTCGTTCCGAGCCCGCTGGTGGACGCGATGCGGGCCCTGCTGAGCGGCGAGGAGCCGGTGCGGCTCGCCGTCGACGGTGACCGCGTGACGCTGGAGAGCGGAGACGGACAGACGGCCGGCCGCTGCCTCGACCACGACTTCCCCGACTATCGCCGTCTCGTCCAGGCACCTGACGGCCGCAGGGTCCCGGTCGACGCCGGGTCCTTCCGGGAGGCGGTGGAGACCGGTCCCGTCATCGCCAGCGAGGTGAGCGGGCCGGGCGAGACGGCCGCCGACCTCACCCTGCTGAAGGTGAGCGGTGACGGAACGGTGAGCATCGGCGACGACCGGTGGGGCGACCAGAACCAGGTCGCCGTCAACCGTGAGTACCTGCTGCACGCGCTCGCCGCCGGGGCCCGCGATGAGCTGACCCTGGAGATCGGCGCCCCCACCGCGCCCATCGCGATCCGACGGCCCGACGACGAGTACACGTTCTCCATGCTGATGCCGGTCCGCCTGGAGGACTGAGCAGACGGTCCGTCAGGGAACGTCGGGGCGTACGAGCGACCTGGCGAACGGCTCGCCGGTACGTCGCGCGTACGCCATGCGTTCACGGACTTCGCGCAGCGTCCGGGGGCGGTAACCGGGCCCGCCGCAGCAGCACTTGTGGAAGCCGACACCCGCGTGGAGCAGGACGGAGAGCGTCCTCCAGGCCGCGGTGTCCCGGCGCCTGGGCGCGGCGAAGGCCGACCCCACGTGGATCAGCGCCCCGGCGCAGCGGGGACAGATCCGCCGGGGCCGGTCCCCGTCGTACGGCTGCTTGTACGACGCCCGGCAGGGCAGGCACACGTACGACGTCTTGGCGTGAGGCATGTCCACAGGCTAGGCAGCGCGCGCCCCGCCCCGCCACGGCTTTTGCCGCCGGTGCGACACGCCGGTCTCTGCCGGGCTCGGACCGGAAGGGTGTTACTCACTTTCGGGTGACGTGCTGGTGCCGTGTGCTGACGCTCGACATGACCCGATACGCCCTAGATGTTGTGTGGGTAAGGGAGTTGAGGATGGCGATCCATCATTTTTCAGCTTTCCGTAGTTAAAGGCCATATACAGACGCCTGTAACTGATATGTCCGTAATTGGTAACAGCGGTCGGGTGTCGCCCGTCTTGGGCGTGGATGTGCAGCAAGTTAGGACTCCTCGGCCACCGGGCCGGGACTCGCACAGGGTCGCACCGTGCGGGTTCCCCGAAAGGGGCGCCCGCACGGGGTGTGCCGGCTCTCGAACCTTGAGGAGCATTCATGTCCGTTTCCACGTCTGTCACTGCTCGGCGCGTGGCGGCCGCGGCCATCGCGGCCGGCGCTCTGGTCGGCTCGGCGTCCGTGTCGGCCTCGGCGGCAGATCGGAATAGCGTCGTGA
>NZ_JBSFZS010000240.1:0-6020 GCF_053600395.1 Streptomyces sp. NPDC005070
GAAGGCTGGCCCGCACTACCAAGCACCCCTAACGATCAGTTTGTTCACGGGCACTCAGGTGTTCCTTGGTGAGGGCCGATCCACTCTGCCAGCCGGGCGGATCACCGCAGACGCGTCACGCCTCGAGCCGATGCGCGCTGGTTCCGCAGGAGACCAATCGTCCGTTACCCCCCCGGAACCAAAGAGCCTCTACGAAATAACCAGTTCCTCGAATCTCCTGCCCGCCAGGGCACTCAAGTGCCGTGCTGCCACCACCGGAACGCGGTGCCACGTGGCGGAAGTCACGCCCAGCCAGCTGTGGTGGACGGCACGCCAAGCAATCGAAACACCTGATCGCAAGCCGGCACAGACTGATGATCTGCGCAGGTGGGCCATCATCCTCATCGACGGCCTTCTGGATTTCAGGAAGACGTGAAAGCGTTCCAGGGGTGACAGGCCCGCGCGCCTTTGGCAACTGCAGATGACGAATGCTGTCAGCACAATCGAGGGCCCGTCTCGGGGGAACTACCGGCGCATCGCTGGCTGGTTCACACTCGCCACCGAACCCAGGTCCGCCCCGGCGCCGCCGTCGGCAGGGAGCTCTACCTGCGCTGGGTGCCGTACCTTGTGGAAGCCATCCGCGATCTCGTCGGCCGCACTGCTGCGGCAGCCGCGCATGCCGCAAAGCTCGAGAGCGAAACCGGAATCTCATCTCACCGCCGGCCCCCGCTGTAGACGGCCGGGGCAATGCCAGGGCCCTTGCCGGTTCGTGCAGAGACGTCTTCGGCGTCTTCGTCCAGCTGCCATCCAGAGGACTGTCGCGAAATGACAGTGCCGACAACTCGAGCCCAGCACGGCAGGAAGCAGACCGAGCTCAGCGCGGAGAGCTTCTGTCGTCAATGGTGCCGTGCGCACCTGGACTTCGAGCCCGTGTCTTCGCATGAGCAGTTGACGGGAGCTGATCTCACCGTCTGCGTCTTCAGCCCTTTCGGGACATGTCCGGGAAGCACCGCGCGGTCTTCCTCCCCCCGGCCGGGTGCGCGGCGAAGCGGGAACAGCTCGAGCTGCCTGCGTGACATGGCTCTGCCCTGGCTGCCGTCCGGGCGGCCTGGCGGACGGCAGCCAGGGCGGAGCGAGCAAGTTGCTGGCCAGGGGCAGTCCGCTCAGGATCTCGCGGGCGGGTCTCTTCGCCTGGGAGGCACCGCCTCAAACGCTCTCGACAGCAAGCCGGTTGAGCGCCGCTTGAGCCGTGGTCAGAGTGGGGTGCGTCGCGTGGACTCTGCGGCGCAGCAGTTCGACGACGCGCGCATACTGCGTCTGAGCACGCTTGAGGTCGCCTTGCGACTCACTTATTGCTGCCAAGTTCGCGAGCGTCGGCGCCAGGTCGGGATGGTCTGTGCCGAGCAACTGCTCTTTGAGTCTCAGGGCGTCGGTGTAGTACGAGCCGGCCACGTCGAGTTCCCCGCGGCGGTGTTGGACGGCGGCGAGGTTGTGCAGGGTCACGGCCACGTCGTAGCTGTCGGGGCCGAAGGCATCACGAAAGACGGCGAGGGCCTGGCGTAGGCGGAGTTCGGCTTCTTCAAGACGCCCGCACCCTTCCAGCAGAGCGGCCCACGCTGCGGCGTCGAGGGCCGTGAGAACGTGGTCCGGCCCGTGGAGCCGGGTGCGGATCTGCACGGAACGGGCGGCCCACGGCTCCCCGTCCTGTACGTCACCGCGGGCATGGGCGAGCCCGCCGAGGTTGTGGCACACCATGGCTACGCTGTCGTGCTCTGGCCCGAACACTTCCTCATAGATTTTCAGCGCCCGCATGTAGCGTTTTTGGGCGGCCTGGAAGTCCCCGGTGTATTTGCCCAGGACTCCCCACTCGTTGCACAGCCACGCCACAGTGAGCGATGAGGGCCCGGTGGCGGCCTCTGCAGTGGTGAGGGTCAGCGACAGCAGCAGTCCGGCATGCCGGTATTTGCCTTGCATCCGCCATGCGGTGGCCAGCATGCCGCGCACCTCGAGGTCCTGCACGCCAAGGAGCCCTGCTCGCGTGTGACGTGCCGAGGATGCGGCGGTGGTGAGCACCCCTCGCAGCAGTTCCTCCGCTTCTTCAGCCAGGCCCGCCTCGAGTGCGCTTTCGGCCTGTGCCATGGCTGTCTGCAAGGCGGGAGTACGTTCAGGACCGGTCATCTGTGTCCCCCTTGGGGAGAAGGCGGGCAAGGCTCAGCGCGACCAGCGCGCTTGCACTGAGAACAGCGGCCGAGACGGCGAAGAACGGGCGTATGGAGTCGGTCCGCAGCAGCGTTCCGGTGGCCAGAGCACCGATCGCGAAGCCGCTTGTCCACGCCAACGTGTGAGCTCCGTTGTAGCGCCCCGCCAGTCCGGGGGGCGCCAGATCGTTGACGAGCGCAGCGACGACCGGCATGTAGGCAACCTCCCCGAGGGCGAACACCACGGCCGCTGCAAGCAGGCTTCCGGTACCCGAGTCCAGGGCAACGATCGCCCAGGCTCCAGCCATACAGGCGGCGCCTCCCGCGAGGACAACCGGTCGGGGAAGTCGCTTCAGCATGCGCTGGGCGGGAACCTGGGCGAGTGCGACGACGAGCATGTTCGCGGTGAACACCCACCCGAGGCCACCGACATCATGGGTCAGCACCGAAACTTCCGGCAGCCCGATCTGAAGCTGAGCGAATCCCGCCGCCACCACGAACAGCACGAAAGTGAAGACACCGCGCATGGCCGGATCGCGGGCAACTGCCGCGTAGCCCTTGTCCGACATCCCACGGCCCTCCGGGGGCTGAGACTCCTCGGCTGTGCCGTGAGCCTCGACAACGGCTGAGATGTTCCCGCGGCGCCCGGCCATCCTGCCCACCAGCGCTGCCAGCACGATGAACGAGGCCGCGTCGAGTGCGTACACCGAGCGCAGACCGGAAACGACTCCGAAGACGCCGAGTGCGGCCGACGCGCTGACAACGCCGAGCATCGCCCCGGCTGTCACGACGGTGTTGCGCCAGGAGAACGCCCTCTCCCGAGCGCTGTCGGGCACTGACCGGGCCAGCAGAGAGTCCAGTGCGGGTACGAGCGCGGCCGCCGCGCCCGTACCGACGACGGCCGCGACCACTGCGGGCACGACGGCGCTCCCACGTACGCCCGCCATGACAGCCGCGGCAACAGCGGCCACCGCGGCGACTCCTACGACGGTACGAGTCGCCCCGAACCGGTCGCTGAGCGCGCCTCCCGCCACGGCCCCGACCACGGCGGCCAGCGAGCGGACCACGAGGGCCGCTCCGACCTGACCGCCGGACAGGCCGCAGACGTCGTGGAGGTAGACGACCAGATAGGGAAAGGTCGCCCCGGAACCGACACTGGAGAGGAACTCACCGAAGAGCACCACCATGGCGACGGGCGGGAATCCCGCTGCCGCCACGCCGAGCCCGAGCGCAGTGCTCCCCTCCGTTCGTCTTCCGAGGCTGCGCATCCCTGCTACTCGCCGGCCACGTTGAGCGGGGCGTGGTGCAGCACGGTCTGGTTGTGATTGCCGCCGATCGCTCCGGCACGAAGCGTCACGCCCGTCTCGATGTCCTTCGGCGCCGGCTCGGAAGCCTGCGTGCTGCTCTCGACGACGATCTCGTTGTGGTTGGTCCAGACGATCTCGTTGTGGTTGTACGACCCGGTCTTCATGGAAGGCTCCTTATCGGTACCGCTGTATGCGGAGCCTCGACGCTAGGTCGCAGCCGGTACCGTCCGGCTGAGCAAGCGCTACTCAATCCCGCGGCCCGGGTTGCAGTCGGCGAGCCGCACTTCGAAGTGATCACTCGCTCTGCGATCGGCCCGTGAGAGCGGCGTACTTGAGCGAGGGACCGGTGTCGGTGCGGGTGCGCGGTCCTCCGAAGGCGTGGTGACCTGAGCGGCATCGTCGGGCGCAGGGGGAGGCACCGTGGGCGGTGGAGGTTTTCACGTTGGGCAGGAGCGACGGTGCCCGGCTTGCGAGTGTTCGCCGGCTTCCTTCAAGCAGCGGCCGAGGACCGGCCGTGGGGATCCGGGCGGAACCCATTTATTCATGGAACGCGACTATTCTAGTTGGAAGGAAAGGGTCCGGGCAGGATCTGCCGCGACCGCAGAGAGCGACGGAGAGGGCGTGCGATGCCGACGCACTACGACGGGAGCGCCCGCGAGAAGCGGTCGCTGGACCTTTTCATCAAGCTGATCCGAGCGGCCGCGTCAGTGGAGGCGCGCACGAGCGGCCCCCTGCTCGCCTCCGGGCTCACGACGAGCCAATTCGGTGCTCTGGAGACCCTCTACTACGTCGGCCCGTTGCCTGCCGGACGTCTGGCGGAGAAGCACCTGAAGAGCCCGAACAACTTCACGGTCGTCATCTCGAACCTGGAGAAGCGAGGCCTGGTCCGCCGCGAGAAGTCCCCCAACGATCGCCGCGTGGTCATGGTCGAACTTACCGGGGCCGGACGCGCAGCGGTGGAGGAGACCATGCCCGCATACGTCCGGGCCATCGCCGACGACCTGGACGGCCTCTCAGAGCAGGAGCAAGGCCAACTCGCCGACCTGCTGCGCAAGGTCGGACGCCCCGACGCCGATTGACATCGCTCGGAGGGCTGGGTTTCCCATCGGCTCCCGCATGAGGCGTGGGGCGGCATCGGGGTGGATTTCCGCCTTTTTGCTTCGCGATGCGTGCACGGGTGCCCGCCGTGCTTGCGTTGCCCTGGTGGACGCCGTCGGCTCGGCGGCCACTCGGGTCCGCCCATGAGCATCGAATGCTCATTACGGCAGCAAGGTCACATGTAAAGCTGCTTACCGAAAAAGAGACGGAATTCTCCGGAAATTTTGCCCGGTTCATTCTGAACTCTTGGTGAGCGGCCCGGAGGGTGACCGTGTTCAGTGATGATCAACTGGAAGTGTTGCGCGCTTTCCAGCGTGTCGGAACTCTGGCGCGAGTTGCCGATGAACTGAAAATGACCCCACTCGCAGTATGTCGACGATTGGGTGAATTGGAAGTCGTGCTCGGATACTCCGTCCTCCAGCCCTACGGTCGCCACATCCGGCTCACGCGGGCGGCCGGAAGACTCGTACAAGAGCTTGCCCAGGCAGAAATATAGGTGACCTGGACGACAGGAATCCGGAATCGCGTCGTTCACCATTCGTCATCGTGTGGGTAGGAATTGCTCATGTTGGACGGCTCCAGGGTTGTGATGCTTACCCGAGCCAGTCCGACCCGAAGGAGTTCCCATGCCCACACTCGCTCGCCAGGACAATGTCTTCGTCCTCGACATCGGAGACGGAGAGAACCGATTCCACCCGGACTGGCTCGGCTCCGTGAATGCATTGCTCGACGAAGTCGAGAAGCAGACGGGACCGCGCGCCCTGGTGACTGCCGCCACGGGAAAGTTCTACTCCAACGGCCTGGATCTGCACTGGCTGCTCGCCAACGTCGACAGACACCCGGAGTATGTCCTCTCCGTTCACGAGCTCTTCGCGCGCATGCTGTCCCTGCCTCTGGTCACCGTTGCGGCACTCCAGGGACACACGTTCGCGGCCGGAGCGATGTTCTCCCTGGCCCACGACTTTCGTGTCATGCGTGCCGACCGGGGCTTTTGGTGCCTGCCCGAGGCGGACATCGACATCCCCTTCACCCCGGGCATGTCCGCACTCATCCAGGCACGGCTGACGCCGCAGACCGCACACGAGGCGATGCTCACCGCCCGCCGCTACGGCGGACAGGACGCGCTCGCCGCCGGCATCGTCGACCGGGCGGTGGTTGAGGATGATGTGCGTACGGCTGCGGTCGAACTCGCCACGTCGCAGGCGGACAAAGCGGGCGATACCCTCCGGGCCATCAAGTCCCGCATGTACGCTCCCACTCTGGCAACCTTGCGCGATGCGACCCTTCCCCTCAACTGACCCGTCAGCAGGGCGGCGTTCACGCCAGGACGGCATGCAGTAGATCCGAGGCGTTGGCAGGCCGCAACCCACGTCGAGATCCCGACGTACTGCTCACCCTCGCCTCCGCCTGATCAGTGCAACTGCTCATGGGCGTCCCG
>NZ_JBSFZS010000241.1:0-5881 GCF_053600395.1 Streptomyces sp. NPDC005070
GGTTGGGGTAGTCCACGTCCTCGTTGCTGCGGGCGAAGCCGCCGGCCTCGAAGTGGTTGGTCGAGGCGGGGCCCTTGCGGAAGAGCCACTGCAGGCCGATGAAGGGGGCGCGCCACTTCGCCATGTACGGCTGCATGGAGACGGGCTGCTTGCAGGCGTACTGGATGTACACCTCCAGGTGGTCCTGCATGTTCTCGCCGACGCCCGGGAGGTCGTGGACAACATCGATGCCGATCGCGCTCAGTTCCTCGGCGTTGCCGACTCCGGAGAGCTGCAGCAGCTGAGGGGAGTTGATCGCGCCGCCGCAGAGGATGACCTCGCGGGCTCGCACCTGCTGGACCTTGCCGCGCCGCCGGTACTCGACACCGACAGCACGCTTGCCCTCGAAGAGGACGCGGGTGACCAGGGCACGGGTGGTGACGGTGAGGTTGGGCCGCTTCTTCGCAGGCTTGAGGTACGCCTTCGAGGCCGACAGACGGCGTCCCCTGTGGACGTTGCGGTCGAAGGGAGCGAAGCCCTCCTGCTGATAGCCGTTGACATCGCCGGTGCGGGGGTAACCCGCCTCCTGGACGGCCTCAAGGAAGGCGGTGAACAGCGGGTTGGAGGCGGGGCCGCGTTCGAGGACGAGAGGGCCGTCGTGGCCGCGGAACTCGTCGTCGGGGTCGGCCGCGAGACAGTTCTCCATCCGCTTGAAGTACGGCAGACAGTGCGCGTAGTCCCAAGACTCCATGCCGGCATCGGCGGCCCAGCGCTCGTAGTCCATCGGATTGCCACGCTGGAAGATCATGCCGTTGATGCTGCTGGAACCGCCCAGCACCTTGCCGCGCGCGTGGTAGATGCGCCGGTCGCCCATGTGAGGCTCGGGTTCGGACTCGTACTTCCAGTCGTAGAACCGGCTGCCGATCGGATAGGTCAGCGCCGCGGGCATGTGGATGAAGACATCCCACGGGTAGTCGGGCCGGCCGGCCTCCAGGACCAGCACCTGGTTGCCCGGGTCGGCGGAGAGCCGGTTCGCCAGTGCGCTGCCGGCGGATCCACCGCCGACGATGACGAAGTCGTATTGCAGGGGAGCCATGGTGCCTCGTCTCGCTCGCGCCGTAGATACGCGTGGCATGCTAGTACGGGTATCGCTATACGCACTAGGTTGCGAGCAACGCAACTTGCATGGTCTACGTTTCCATGCGGTTGCTTGCCACGCTGTTGTTTACTGCGCGTATAGTTTCGCTATGAGCAACTACAATCCAGATACCGAAACGACAGGTTCGCAATCCGGCGGGGTACAGTCCGTCGACCGCGCCATCAGCGTGATGGAAATCCTGGCCCAGCGCGGCGAGGCCGGCGTCAGCGAGGTGGCCGCCGAGATCGATGTTCACAAGTCGACCGCGTTCCGGCTGCTCGGCGCCCTGGAGGCACGCGGTCTGGTGGAGCAGGCGGGCGAGCGCGGCAAATACCGCCTCGGCTTCGGCATCGTACGCCTGGCCGGCGGGGTCACGGGACGCATCGACATCACCCAGCAGGGCCGCCCGGTCTGCGAGCGCCTCGCCGAGGAGATCGGCGAGACCGTCAACATCGCCGTGATGCAGGAGCACTACGCGATCAACCTGTACCAGGTGCGCGGCCCGGGGGCCGTCACCGCGCACAACTGGGTCGGCCAGCTGACCCCGTTGCACGCCACGTCCAGCGGCAAGATCCTGCTGACCCACATGCCCGCCAAGCAGCGCGCCGCGCTACTGTCCGAGGCTGGCCTGAAGAAGGTGACCCCGCACACCCTGACCTCGAAGACGAAGCTCGAGAAGAATCTCGCCGAGGCTCGGGAGCGTGGCTACTCCTGGACCCTGGAGGAGCTGGAGATCGGGCTCCACGCCATGGCCGCGCCGGTCCGCGACCGGGACGGAGAGGTCATCGCGGCACTCAGCGCCTCCGGCCCCGCATACCGGTTCACCGAGGAGCGCATGCACGAGCTCGCTCCGGTGCTGGTCAAGGGCGCGGAGGAGATCAGCCATCGGATGGGCTACCTGGGCTGAACGCCCAGGTGCCACCGCCGACGGCACCTTCAGCCACCGCCGTCGACCTGCCGAGAACCGCTGCTACCGCGACCGCCTTGTCCCGAGACGCTCCTGGACCCACTCGTGGAACTCGCCGATGTGGTGCTCGCTGGGCACCAGTACGCCGCCCTTGGCGTACAGCCGGGAGCTCATCGCGGGCTGACAGCGCTCGCACGCGTCGAAGTCCTGCCGGTTGACGCGGTCGAAGAGCTCCACCGACCGGCTGACATCCTTGCCGCTTTCGACGACGTGCTTGAGGTAGAGCCAGTCGCACTCGACGATCGTGCGGTCCGCGGCGACCGGGTACATCCGGTGGAAGATCACATGGTCGGGGACGAGGTTGATGAACACCTGCGGCCTGACGGTGATCGCGTAGTAGCGGCGGTCCTGCGCCTCGGAGACCCCCGGAATGCGGTCCAGTCCCTCGGAGCCGTCAATGGTGAAGCCCTTGACCTGGGCGCCGAACTCCGCGCCGTGACCCACGTAGTACTGAGCGGCGTACCCGTCGGCGAACTCCGGGAGCACCTCGGTGAGTTCG
Source organism: Streptomyces sp. NPDC005070 (assembly GCF_053600395.1). NCBI lineage: Bacteria > Bacillati > Actinomycetota > Actinomycetes > Kitasatosporales > Streptomycetaceae > Streptomyces > Streptomyces sp. NPDC005070. The sequence goes on from NZ_JBSFZS010000241.1 coordinate 2,584, forward strand.
GGGTGGATCGTGGCGCAGTGGTAGCACTCCATGAAGTTCTCGACGATCAGCTTCCAGTTCGCCTTGACGTCATAGACGATCCGCTTGCCGACCTCGAGGTTCTCCATGTCGTAGTGCTCGATCGACTCGGTGTCGCCGAGGCGTGCGACGACGTCCTGCACGACCTCCTCGAAGGGAGGCGGGTTCTCCGCGAGGCACACCCACACGTAGCCGAGCCATTCATGGGTCGCCACGCTCGCCAGGCCGTACTCCGTGCGGCTGACGTCGGGCATCTTGGTGAGGTTGGGCGCGGCGACGAGTTTGCCCGTCAGATCGTACGTCCAGGCGTGGTAGGGGCACTGGAAGGCGCGCTTGACCTCGCCGGCCTCCTCGGTGCAGAGCTTGGCTCCACGGTGGCGGCAGACGTTGAAGAAGGCGCGTACGGAGTTGTCCCGTGCGCGCGTGATCAGGATGCTCTCGCGTCCCACCTCGACGGTCCGGAAGGCGCCGGGCTTGGCCAGATCCGAGGAGCGTACGGCGCAGAACCACATCGTTTCGAAGATGCGCTCCTGCTCCTGGGCGAAGGTCCCCGGATCCGTGTAGGAGGAGCCGGGCAGGGTGGCGATCAGGCTGTCCGGCAGGCTGGTCGAGGTCACAGTGCACTCCTCGGAGAACGTCGTGGATCGGTCATTCACGCGCCGGGAAGAGCGACTCCGGACGGCGTTTCGCATGGAGCAACGCTGCGCGCTATACGCAACAGGAGATGAGATGCCGCATCGATGATGTCAAGATGTCGCGGCGGTGAGCTGCTTGCGCCAACGCATGAAAAGCCGCGGCTGGTTCATCGCGAGCACGGCGACCGGATGCCCGGCACGACGGTAGACGGCCAGAAAACTGCGGTCGCCCGGGACGCCTTCCTCGACCGTCACACTGTCGGCACCGGCTGAATGACCGGCGAACTGGATCTTCACGCCGTACTGGTCCGACCAGAAGTACGGCGGCCGGGGCGCACCCGGCTCCGCCGCACCCGACGACAGCAGCGTGGCCACGGCCACGTCGGGCCGCTCGCGCGCACCGGTCCAGTGCTCGACGCGGCGGTGGATCCCCGCGTGGGGGTCGTACCAGGACGCGCAGTCACCGACGGCAACCACACCGGCGAGGCTGGTGCGGCCGTCCGCGCCGCACTTGACGCCGTTGTCGAGCGCGACGCCGGATCCTTCCAGCCACTCGACGCACGGACGCGCGCCGACGCCGACGACGACGGTGTCGGCGGGGATACTGCGGCCGTCCTCGAGCAGGACGGCGTCGACCCGGCTCTCCCCGCTCAGCCCCTTGACCCCCACGCCGCACAACAGCCGTACGCCGTGGTCCGCGTGGAGGGCGGAGACGATGCCGCCCATGGTCTCGCCGAGCGGTCCGGCGAGCGGCGTCGGCGCCGCCTCGACCACCGTCACGTCGAGTCCGAGAGCGTAGGCGGTGGAGGCGACCTCGGCGCCGATGAATCCGCCGCCGATCACGACCAGCCGCCCGCCCAGGGCCAGTTCGTCCCGCAGGGCGCGGGCGTCGTCCAGGGTGCGCAGTGTGTGCACCCCGGCCAGGCCGTCGGTGCCGGGCAGCGTCCGCGCGGCCGCGCCGGTCGCGATGACGAAGCCGTCGACTCGGACCTCGCGGCCGTCGGCGAGCCGCACGGCGCGATCCGCGCTGTCGAGTCCGGCCGCGCGGGCGCCGAGCAGCCACTCGGCCTGCAGGTCCTCGTCGTTCGACTCCAGCGCGAGATCGGCTTCGCCGATGTCACCGGCCAGGAACTCCTTGGACAGCGGCGGCCTGTCGTACGGGCGGTGCGGTTCCTCGCCGATGATGACCAGCCGCCCGTCGTACCCCCGTTTCCGCAACGAGCGCGCCGCCGACAGACCGGCCAGCGAGGCACCCACCACGGCCACTGTCCTCACGCGGGACCTCCGGCGAGCCGGGACGCAACACAGGGCGGCAGGTTGGGTGCCTCCGTGGACGGCCGGACGTAGATCATGCCGTCCTCGATGAGGACCTCATGGGTGCGGACCGGACGCTTGGCCGGCGGAGCGTCGACGGCTCCGGTCCGGAGGTCGAACTTCGAAGCATGCAGCGGGCATTCCACCTCGCAGCCCTCCAGCCAGCCGTCGGCGAGCGACGCGTCCTGGTGGGTGCAGGTGTCATCGATGGCGAAGACCTCGCCATCATCGGTGTGGAACACCGAAACCGGCGGATCGATGTCTAGCCGGTAGGCCTCGCCTCGCGGCAGATCCACGAGAAGGCACGCGGGAATCATCATGACACCTCGGTGCGTATAGCGAAACGGATTGCGGTAAGCGCAACGTCAGTTTGAGGGCGGCCCCAAACCCTTGTCAAGGCATCCAGAGGACAGGCCGACCCCTTGTTCAATGTTGCTTTTTACGCAACGCTTTGCGCCATAGGCAACCCACCGCGGAAGGAACCGGCGGGCGCTCAGCGTCTTCGACCTGTTAAAGGTGGGCATCGGACCGTCGAGCTCCCACACCGTCGGGCCCATGAAAGCCGCCCGCCTCTTCGTCACCGGGCTGCACGAAGAAGGCCCGCTCCCCCGCACCGCCTCGGTCCGGGCAAAACTCTTCGGATCGCTCGGCGCCAACGGTCACGGCCACGGCCAAGGCGGTACTCCTCGGCCTCGAAGGCGAGGATCCGGAAACCGTCGACACCGACACCGTGGACGACAGGGTGCACCGGATCCACGAGGCCGGCCGGTTGCGGCTGCTGGGCCGCCGAAAGGTGGAGTGCCGCGAGCGCGAGCACCTGGTACTGCACCGTCGCCGCACGCTGCCGTTCCACCCCAACGGCATGGTGCTCACGGCCCGGGACCACCCTGCCCGGGCGGCTACAGGTGCCCCGCCGTGCCCCGCAGCTGCTGCGCAGCCTCGCCGAGGACTCCCAGGATGCGGATCCGCTGCACATCATGGACTGGGTCAACCTCTTCGCGCCGGCCGTCAACGAGGAGAACGCCTCGGGCGGTCGCGTGGTCACCCCGCCCACCAACGGTGCGGCCGGGATCGTGCCCGCGGTACTGCACTACTGCACGCGACTACTACACGCGCTTCGTTCCCGGGGCCGACGAGGACGGAGTCGTCCGCTTTCTGCTCGCCGCCGGCGCGGTGGGGGCGCTGTTCAAGGAGAACGCGTCGATCTCCGGGTCCGAGGTGGGCTGCCAGGACGAGGACGGTGGTCTCGGGCACGGCCCGCACTCCGTCGGCGGTGATCTTGATGGCGACCGGCGCGGCATAGACGACGGCGGCGACGATCGCGGTGAAGC
>NZ_JBSFZS010000242.1:0-5866 GCF_053600395.1 Streptomyces sp. NPDC005070
GCTCGGCTTCGACGACTACGCCGACATCTCCGACCGCCTCCAGACCATCCTGAACGGCGGCATCCACGCCTCCCACACCCCGCGCGACCGCCGCACGCGGCCGCCCGCAGTCTGCGCGCCGGACACAGCCGCATGGTGCTGATGCCCGCCCCGACCGCCCCCGTGGGCCCGCTCTACCACCGGTTCTTCGCCGAACTCCAGTCCGAGCTGGGGCGGCTCGACTACACGGTCGTGCAGTACGGCAGCGTCGGGCTGCGCGGAGACGAGGCCGCCCGCGCCTGGGCCGAGCTGCGCCCGGTCGCCGTCCTGGTGCCCGGCAGCGGTCTCGGCCCGCAGGGTGTCGCGGTCCTCAAGCGGGCGGGCGCCCGCGCCGTGGTCACCCTCGGCCCCGAACGGGTCGAGGGCGCCCACGCGCTGCTCATGAACCACGACCGGGTCGGCCACTGCGCCGGTGTCCATCTGCTGTCCGGGGGGCGCCGCCGCATCGGTGTGGTGATGCCGGGGGACAGTGGCCTGGAGATCTTCTCCAGGCCTCGCCTCGACGGCGTCCGGCGGGCCGTGCGCGGCACGGACGCGACGGTGACCGAACTGCCGCTGGCGTACGAGGAGGAGGCCGCGGCCCGGCTCGCGGCGCGCTGGCGCACCCTCGGTCTCGACGCGGTCTTCGGTTACAACGACGAGTACGCGATGCTCCTCATGCGCGCCCTCCAGGACGAAGGCGTCGCCGTGCCGGACGAGACCGCCGTCGTCGGCGCCGACGACCTCATGCTCGGCCGGCTGCTGCGGCCCCGGCTGAGCACCGTGCACCTCGATCTGCCCTCCGGCCGCGACCTCGCCGAGCTGGTCGACCGCGTGGTCCGCGAACCGGGCACCGAGCCCGAGACGCACGAGGTACTCGGCGCACGAGTGGTGCACCGCGCGTCGAGCTGAGAGAGGCTGGTGCCGCAGCAGGCAGACGGTCGCCGCCACGCGACACCGAGCCTGTTCGCCCGGCCCGTGCTCGGCGGGGCGGTCCCGTGCCGGACCTCGGACCCGGCGGTATCGGACACCGGAGGAGCGTCATGCGGACCACGGTCGGCATCATCGGCGCGGGCCCTGCAGGACTTCTGCTGGCCCGGCTGCTGCACCGGACGGGGATCGACTGTGTCGTCCTGGAGAGCAGGGACCGCGCGTACGTCGAGCACCGCCAGCGGGCCGGCATGCTGGAGCAGGGCACGGTCGACGCCCTGCGCGAATGCGGAGCGGGCGAGCGGCTGGACGCCGAGGGCCTGGTCCACCACGGGATCGAGCTGCGCTTCGAGGGCGAGCGCCACCACATCGACTTCCCCGGGCTCACGGGTGGCCGGACCGTCACGATCTACGCCCAGACGGAGATCGTGAAGGATCTCGTCGCCCTCCAACTCGCGGACGGGCCACCCCTGTTGTTCGAGGCCGAGGCACTCGCCGTGGAGGAGCCGGACAGCGCCTCGCCCGTCGTGCGGTTCGCGTACGAGGGACGCGAACGCACGCTGGACTGTGACTGGGTGGTGGGCTGCGACGGCGGCCACGGCGTCGCGCGCGCCGCGTTCCCGGCCGGGACGGGCCGCTCGTACGGGCACGACTACCCGTACTCCTGGCTCGGCATCCTCGCCGATGTGCCGCCCTCCTGCGAGGAGTTGATCTACGCCCGGGGTGCCACCGGCTTCGCCCTGCACAGCATGCGCTCCCCGTCGGTCTCCCGGCTCTACCTCCAGGTCCCGAACGGCACCGACGCCGGCGACTGGCCCGACGAGCGCGTCTGGGACGAACTGGCCGCGCGTTTCGCGGTCGACGGGGACTGGCGGCTGGAGCGCGGACCCGTCACCGCCAAGTCGGTCACCCCCATGCGCAGTTGGGTCCACGAGCCGATGCGCCACGGGCGGCTGTTCCTGGCCGGGGACGCCGCCCACATCGTGCCGCCGACCGGCGCCAAGGGACTCAACCTCGCGGTGTCGGACGTACGGCTCCTGGCCCGCGCGTTCGCCGGACTGCACCGCACCGGTTCGACGGACCTCCTGGACGGCTACTCGCGGACGGCCCTCGAACGTGTGTGGCAGGCCACACGATTCTCGTACGACATGACTAAGATGTTGCACGCTCAACCAAATGGCGATGCCTTCGAACACCGGATGCAGCTCGCGCGACTGCGCCGGATCACGGCATCGCGTTCCGCCGCCGCCGAACTGGCAGCGAACTACACGGGACTTCCGCTGGCCCCCCAGCCGCAGGAGTCCGCGGAGTCCCGCTGGTGATCAGTGACCGATCGGAGAGCCGACATGCCGCTGCTCGACCCCACGACCTGGCAGTCCCGCCCCCTCTCGGGCGATGAGCACACCGTCACCGAACCCGCCACCGGCGAGAGCCTCGGCACGGTCACCCTCGCCGCCGCCGAGGACGTCGCGAGCGCCGCGCGGACCGCACGCGCCGCACAGACAGAGTGGGCCAGGGCCCCGCACTTCGTCCGCGCCGCCGTACTGCGCCGGGCGGGCGATCTCTTCGCCGCGCACGCCGACGAGCTGCGCGACTGGATCGTGCGGGAGTCCGGCTCCATCCCCGGCAAGGCGGACTTCGAGCTGCACGTTGCCGCCCAGGAGTGCTACGAGGCGGCCGCCCTCGCCTCCCGCCCGACGGGCCAGATCCTGCCGTCGGAGGCCCCGCGGCTGTCGTACACGCGCCGCGTCCCGGTCGGCGTCGTGGGCGTGATCGCGCCCTTCAACGCGCCGCTGATCCTCTCGATCCGCTCGGTCGCCCCGGCGCTCGCGCTCGGCAACGGCGTCGTCCTGAAGCCGGATCCGCGCACGGCCGTGTGCGGCGGCCTCGCGCTCGCCGCCGTCTTCGCCGAGGCGGGACTTCCCGACGGGCTGCTCCAGGTCCTGCCCGGGGGCCCCGAGGCCGGCCGCGCCCTCGTCACCGACCCGCTGATCCCGGTCATCTCCTTCACCGGCTCGACCGCCGCGGGACGCGCGGTCGGCGAGGCGGCCGGACGTCATCTCAAGCGCGCGCACCTGGAGTTGGGCGGGAACTCGGCCCTGGTCGTCCTGGAGGACGCCGACATCGAGGCGGTCATCTCCACGGCCGCCTGGGGCTCGTTCTTCCACCAGGGGCAGATCTGCATGACCACCGGCCGTCACCTGGTCCACGCCTCGCTGTACGAGGAGTACGTCGAACGGCTCGCCGCCAAGGCCGACTCGCTCGCCGTCGGCGACCCGCACCGCGAACAGGTCCACCTCGGACCCATCATCGACGACGCCCAACTCGCCAAGATTCACGGGCTGGTGGAGTCCAGCACCGCAGGCGGCGCGAAGCTGGCCGCAGGCGGCACGCACGACCGGCTCTTCTACCGGCCCACCGTCCTCGCCGGAGTCGACGACACGACCCCGGCGTACGCGGAGGAGGTCTTCGGCCCGGTCGCCCCGGTCCGCTCCTTCGGCACCCTCGACGAGGCGGCGGCCCTGGCCTCGGCGGGACCGTACGGCCTGGCCCTGGGGATCGTCACCCGGGACACCGCCCGGGGCCTCGACCTCGCCGAACGCGTCCCGACCGGAATCGCGCACATCAACGACCAGACCGTCAACGACGAGGCCGTCGCACCCTTCGGCGGTACGGCCGCCTCCGGCACCGGCGCCCGCTTCGGCGGCGAGGCCAACCTGGACGCCTTCACCGACCTGCGGTGGACGACGGTGCGCGGGGACGTGGCGGGCTACCCCTTCTAGGGGGAACCGGCGGCTTCCAGGGAGAACGGCGGCTTCCACAGGCAACCGGCGGCGCGGCGCGCCGAGGACCTACTCGGCGTCCTTGGCCTGCTCGGCGCCGGTGCCCTGCTCCTTGGCAGCGGCCTGCTGGGCCGCGACCGACTTGCGGACCTCGTCCATGTCCAGCTTCCGGGCCTGCCCGATGACGTCCTCCAGGGCGGCGGCGGGCAGCGCCCCGGGCTGGGCGAAGATCGCGACCTGGTCGCGGACGATCATCAGGGTCGGGATCGACTGGATCTCGAAGGCCGCGGCCAGCTCCGGCTGCGCCTCCGTGTCGACCTTGGCGAAGACCAGGTCCGGGTTGGCCTCGGCGGCCTTCTCGTAGACCGGGGCGAACTGACGGCACGGCCCGCACCACTCCGCCCAGAAGTCGATCAGGACGAACTCGTTGTCCGTGACCGTCTGGTCGAAGTTCTCCTTGGTGAGCTCAACGGTGCTGCTCATTCCACTTCCCTCTTCCTCGTGTCCGGGTCATGCAGGTCAGCACAACGTCACCCACCGGGGGCCTATTCCGGGTGCGTACCCGTGTGGCCACGGCGCACACCAACAACCAGACTGGCCCCATGACGGAAACGGAATCCATCGCCTACGACGTCGTGGTGCTCGGTGCCGGACCCGTGGGGGAGAACGTCGCCGACCGCGCCCGCGCCGCCGGCCTCTCCACCGCGGTCGTGGAGAGCGAACTGGTCGGCGGCGAGTGCTCGTACTGGGCCTGCATGCCCAGTAAGGCCCTCCTCCGCCCGGCCCTCGCCCGCGCCGACGCCCGCCGCGTACCCGGCCTGTCCGCCGCCGTACAAGGCCCCCTCGACGCCTCCGCGGTGCTCGCCCACCGCGACTACTTCACCTCGGACTGGAAGGACGACGGCCAGCTCGCCTGGCTGGACGGCATCGGCGCCGACTTCCACCGCGGACACGGCCGGCTCGCCGGACCGCGCACCGTGACGGTCGACGGGCCCGACGGCGAACGGCGCCTGCTGACCGCCCGGCACGCGGTCGCGGTCTGCACCGGCACCCGCGCCCTGCTCCCCGACCTCCCGGGCCTCGCCCAGGTCAAGCCGTGGACGAGCCGCGACGCCACCTCCGCGCACGCCGTGCCCGGACGGCTGATCGTGGTGGGCGGCGGGGTCGTGGCCGCCGAGATGGCCACGGCCTGGCAGGCGCTCGGCTCCCGGGTCACGCTTCTGGTCCGCGGCAAGGGCCTGCTGCCCCGCATGGAGCCCTTTGCCGGAGAACTGGTCGCCGAGGCCCTGACCGAGGCGGGCGCGGACGTCCGCACCGGCATCTCGGTGACGGCCGTCTCGCGCGAGAACTCGGCCGTGGTCGCCCTCACGGACACCGGTGAACGCTTCGAGGCCGACGAGATCCTGTTCGCGACCGGCCGCGCGCCTCGCACCGACGACCTCGGCCTGGAGACGGTCGGCCTGGAGCCGGGCAAATGGATCGAGGTCGACGACAGCCTCCGGGTCGCCGGCAGCGACTGGCTGTACGCGGTCGGCGACGTCAACCACCGCGCGCTGCTCACTCACCAGGGCAAGTACCAGGCCCGGATCGCGGGTGCCGCCATCGCCGCCCGTGCCGCGGGCGTGCCGCTCCTGGAGACGGACCCCTGGGGCGCGCACTCCGCCACCGCCGACCACGCGTCCGTCCCTCAGTGCGTGTTCACCGACCCGGAGGCGGCGGCCGTGGGCCTCTCCCTCGCGGAGGCGGAGCAGGCCGGTCACCGGGTCCGGGCCGTGGACGTCGACATGACCTCGGTGGCCGGCGCCGGACTGTACGCGGACGGCTACCGGGGCAAGGCCCGCATGGTCGTCGACCTCGACCGCGAGATCATCCTCGGTCTCACCCTGGTCGGTCCCGGCGTCGGTGAACTCATCCACTCGGCGACCATCGCCGTCGTCGGCCAGGTCCCGGTCGAACGCCTGTGGCACGCCGTCCCGTCGTACCCGACGGTCAGCGAGGTCTGGCTGAGGCTCTTGGAGGCGTACCGGGACGCGTGAGCCGGACGTCCTCCAGCTCGCCAACATCACCGACCGGGACACCCCCGACACCAAGAACTACCTGACGTACGCGCTGGATCTGAGCGGCTACGGCAAGCA
>NZ_JBSFZS010000243.1:0-5862 GCF_053600395.1 Streptomyces sp. NPDC005070
GGCAGATTCACCTTCGTCGTCCCCGCCGGAGCCAGGTCCACCTTCGTCGACGGCACCCGTATCTCCGCGTACGCGAGCTGCGCCAGCATCTCCGGGGTGATCGCCTCCGGAGCATCCGCCGGCGGGGCCTCCCCCGTGTCCACCCAGAAGATGCCCTTGGTGCACTTCAGCGCACCGGGGTCGCCCTCACGGCCCGGCGTGACGTACGAGTCCCACCAATACCCCTCGCCGGTCTTGGCCTTGTTGAAGTCCTTGGCCTCGCCGCCGTTGACGTACTTGTCACGCTGGGTCTGGTCCCACTGGGAACCGGTGGACTCGGCGTTCCAGATGGGCTCCAGGTACTTCTGCAGCTCGTCCGGCGTGTACTTCGGAGCGTAGTAGCAGGCGGGCGGGGTCCAGTCCCCGGAGGAAGAGGTCACCGGCCCGGAGGAGTCCCCCGACCCGTTCTTGGACCGATCGAACACAACAGCGCCGGCTGTGGCAGTGAGGTTGCCCTTGCCGTCCGAGTCACCCGATGCATTGGAGCCTGATCCGTTGGTGCTACCACCGTGCCCATATCCCGCGAAGGCTTGGGTCGAACCGATGATCACAGCAGCACAAGCTATGACTGCAACTACTGCGGACTTCCGATGCTTCAGGACTGGCATGCGATGCTCCCCCGCTGCGATGTCAGCTTCTCCGTAACCCAGACACCCTGCTTGTTGACCCGAAGAAGGCTGCTGTAGAGGACGTAGTTGTCCTTCGACTTCGGAGTCACCTCCGTCTTGCCCGTCTTCAAGCTCTTGTTGTACGCCTTGTTCTGGTCTTCACAGTAGACAAGGCCTGCCGTCCCATCAGAGTTGATCGCCACCTTCGAGTCGTAGTAGCGCTTCGCCCCTGTGATGCGGTCCTTGTAGTCCACGAACTCCTGAATGAACTTCTGACTCCCGGCTGCTGCCGTGCCATCGGAGTAAAAGCGGTAGGCATTGTGCAGCGGGTTCTGCACGGCAATCGCCATGTCCACAGCCTTGATGAACTGCTCACTGTCGCTCAGCACCGCATCCTTGTTCTTGTCGCCCGTCTTGGGCCACTCGAACGTGTAGGTGAGATCCGACGGCAGCTCGATCTTGGGTCGGCCGGTCGATAGCGTCGCGCTTGGGCTGGGTGTGGCCGACGCCTTGTCTCCGGTGTCCGCGCCGGCGATCTTGTCGTTGGCCTTCGGCTTGTCACCACCCCCGCCGCACGCGGACAGAAGCAGCGCGGCTGACGCTCCGACAGCGGCTGTGGCAAGCAGGCGGGAACGGCGGTTCACGGCGGACTCCTGAGCGGCGTGGGGTGCGGAAGGGCACCAACACGCTAGCGGCGGCCTGTGCGACGACACCAGCGCGAACGGTGCCAACCCAGTAACAGTGGTTACCCATAGAGGCCCATAGCGTGACCAACTGGCGCTCCGGCAGCGGCGATTGAGCGCAAGCTACCGAGATGGCGCTTCGCCCGGTTGCTGTCCGCAAAGCTCACGGCCTGTCAAAACCGGCCGGCCGTGAGAACCCTCGCCGACAGAGCGGCACGACCGGTGTTCGTCGCTAAGGCTGGCACTGAGCCGCCCCCCTGGTGGAAATGATCTGCGATGTCTGCCACACGCCTTCTGAGCTCTTGTCCAAGCGCGTGTTGTAGAGGACGTAGCTGTTCTTGGTGGCCGGGGTCCTGTTGACCTTGTTGGTCTTCTTATCCTTTGCGTAGCCCCTGCTCTCGTCCGCGCAGAACGTGAGCGAGGCGGAGGTCTTGCCGTTGAGGGTCACGGTCCGGTCGTAGTACCGCGCCTCACCCGTGAGGGTGGAGCCCGCCTCCTTGAACTGATTGACCCAGGTCAACGCGGCTTCGAGAGCCTTGCCGGTGTTGTAGTACCCGATCGCCTCACCCTTGGGGTCCGTCCCGGCGATCGCCGCGTCCACAGCCCGCATGCGCTCCGCGCTGTCGGCCAGGACGGCGTCCTTGATCTCGTCGCCGGTCTTCGACCCTTCGAAGGTCAGGGTGAGATCCGACGGAAGCTCGATCTTCGGCCGGCCGGTGGATGGCGTCCCGCTCGCGCTGGGTGCGGCCGACACCTTCTCCCCGGCGTCCGCGTCGGCAGCCTTGCCATTGCCCTTCGACTCGTCACCACCCCCGCCGCACCCGGACAGGAGCAGCGCCGCTGACGCTCCGACAACGGCTGTGGCAAGCAGACGGGAGCGGCAGTTCACAGCGGTCTCCTGAGCGGCTTGGGATGCGGAAGGCACCAACACGCTAACCGGGGCCTGTGCGACGACACCAACGTGAACGGTGTCAACCCAGTCACAGTGGCTGACCACAGGCACTCATGTGGCCAACTTGCCCGCTGACGGATTTGATTGAGTGGGATCTGCCGGGACAGCGACTCACCCGGTTGCTGTCCGCAAAGCTTCCGGCCCCTCGAAGCCGGTCATCGTCGCGATCCGGCGGAGGATCACCCGGTACTGCTCACGCCGCCCGACGGCGGTCGTGCTCAGCGTGAACACGGCCAGACGCCTGCAGTCCGGATGCGGCAGGTGGGCGTGGAACTGGACCAAGGGTGTCCGAGGAAGTCCTTCGACCGCGCCGGGGGTGCGGACGGTCTCGCTGAACGTGACCGGCCCGCAGGGGAGTTCGGTGTACTCGATGACCGCCTGCGCGTCGAGTCCGCTCACCGCGCGGGCGGCCGTGACGGCTCGCGGCGCCACCGCCGTGGTCCGCCAGGAGACGGTGAAGAACGACAGCAACGGCCCGCAGCCGGTCCCGGCCCCCTCGTCGACGTCATCCCGGTGCAACCCGATCGAGCAATGAACGGTTCCCTCCTCCCTCAACGCAGCGAGCAGTTGCTGCCCTTGAGCGAATTGGGCGATGAACTGCTGCCGTACCGCCTTGTCGGGAGCCGCCTGGAGGAACGGCGCGAGGGTGGTACGCAGATCGTCTGCCGCCGGGGAGTCCGGTGCGGGAAGCAGCGCGTCGAGAGGCACCGCGGTGAAGCCGGCGGGCTCCGCGAACCAGATGTCCGCGTCGGGGTCTTCCGCCGAATCGGCGACGGTGAAGCGGGGGGCCGTGGTCATCGGATCCTGCCCGGTACGAGTCAGTGGGGATGCGAGTGCGGGCGCACCGCGTCGGGGACATGGGCACCGGAACGACGGGCCCGTTCGAGGGCGGCCGGGCTCGCGTTCCAGTCGGTCGGCTCGATGCCGCGGCGGCCCGTGGCCGTGCGCTGATAGAGCAGGTGCAGCCGCTTGGGGGCCTCGCCCTTTCGCCGGGAAGCCGCGATGACGGCGATGAAACGGGGGTCACCGGCGAACCAGAGCGGCTCGATCTCCGCCTTCAGCTCCGGTTTCGTCCGAGCGGTACCGAACCTTCGCATCCACCAGAAGGTACGCATACCGGAAAGAAACAGCAGCGGAATCCGCTCCCCCGGCTCCTCAGGATTGGGCAGCTCCAGCCACATCTCGTCCTCTTCGACCGACGGATGCCGGTTCCGCCCCCGGGGCACATCGGTCAGGAATTGCCAGGGGTACTGCCAGAGCACGCGCTGAATGTAGATGGAGGGCCGGATGTAGGCGAGTTGGAGGACGGCTCGGAAGGTCGCATACCCCAGGAGGGGGACGAAGAGCGGGGTGAACCCCGGCGACAGAAACACCACCAGGACAGCCAACGAGCCGATCCAGACGGCGATCCAGCCCACCAAACGCAGAACGAGCAAGATCAAGTGCTTTACGAAGGCCCTTCTGGTCGGGGGGTGGTCCCATGCGGTCGTGTACTCGGTCGGAGCCATGCGGTGTCTACTCTCTGTTCGGAAATCAGAAGACGTGCCGGGCGATATCGACAAGACCTCCGACGTCGAGGCCAAGCCTGGCGCCATCGATGGTCGCCACCGAGCCGTCCTTGATCCCGTCGTCGGTGTCCACCGCGGTCATGGCGAGGCCAACGCCCGCGGTGCCGACACCCACCGAAGCCGAGGTGACCTCAATCCCTTTCGTGATCTGCGCCGCTCTGGCGCCGCGAACCGTAAAACCGAGCAGCGCATTGTCCAAGCTCGAAATGGATTTCGAGTGCTCCATGGTGCTGCTCCCGACTCGGACGGCCCGTTGCCCCAGAGAAAGTGCTTCACCCGTCTCGCTCGCGGCCCGAATCCCAACCGCAGCGCCCTTACCCACGGCGGCAATGCCGGGGATCATGCCTAGAGCGTCACCCCCGACAGTCACGAGGTTGCTCCAAAAGTCGGTGTCGAGCTCCCCCTTGGCAAAGCCGTCTCGCAACGATGCCCACACCGTGGGGTGCGCGGAGACTCGGATGGTCAATGACGTCGCACTCAAGGCCGACGCAACCAGCAGCAACACCGCAGCCAACGTCCCACCCGACACAACGAACAACGCAACCAAGCCGATCACCGCCCCCAGCGTGCTCAAGATGTCCGGCAGGTTCTCGATGACCCAGTCGAGTGCCGAGTCGAACCAACCCGGCTCATGCGGCGCCAGCTTCTTCGTGGCGTCGCGGATCTTTCCGGCGCGCAGCCGGGCCCGTTGCTCGTGTTCCTCGGCGAGTTCACGCGCCGTCCTGCGAATCCTGCGCAGAGCGTCCTCGGCATCGTCCACCGCCGTTTTGGCCTTGGTCAGTGCCTTCCGCGCCTCGTCGTGCGCGGCGCCCTTCCCTTCCAGGTCGGGGCTGTCACCCGCCTTCGTGGCGTGGCCCTTCGCCCGGTCCAGGTCGACCTGGGCGTCCTTCGCGTCCTGTTCGAGTCGCTTCGCCCGACGCTGGAAGTCGTCGAGTTCGCCTTCCCAGCGGTCGAGTTGTCCGGCCGCCTTTCGGATGGAGTGCGCCGCGTTCTTCAGGTTCAGGGGAAGCGGTCCTCCGTCCAACTGCTCTCGGAAGGCGACGGCCGCGTCGCCCTTCCAGTAGCTGCCGTCCATCAGCCTGGTGACGAGCCCATGCGTCTCCTCAAGAACCTGCGCGCACCCCGTGAGCTTCTTGCGGAGGCCGTTCACGGCCTCCGTACTGCCCGGCACCGGATTGAACCCGAGATGCAGGTAGTCGGGGTGGGGGATGCGCGAGTCGAGCGCCGCCCCCGTGTCCTCGGCCGTGTACGTCACCTCGTACCGCCGCCCCTGCCGTTCCCGGCCTTCCTCAGAGCCTGCTCCAAAGCCCTGTCCACCTCGCGGTAGCTGTCCCGGCTCTTCCCGATGATCTTGGCCAGGTCCTCGGTCTGCTCGCCGATCTGGTCGGCCCCGCACTTCCAGTTGTCCTGGAACTCCTCGCAGGCACAGTCGAGATCGTCCGTTCCCAGACCTGCGACCGTGGCGTCCCTCAACGCCCTGCGCAGGCCCTGCAACGACTCGGTCGACTTGCCGAGCATCTTCATGAAGTGCGACAGCTCATCACCGTCGACAGCCAACCGCTCCGCCACGCCCTCTGCTCTTTCCGGATCTCAGGGAGTCCGTGGAGCCGGACTCAGCGGTTGATGGACTGGATCTCCTGCACGACGACGTCCTGGCCGGCCCCGAAGGTGCCGTCCGGAAGGTCCCGCGGCTCGGGTATGCCGGTGCCCGTCCAGTGGATCCGCCAGGTGAGGGTGGCTTGTAGCCGGTAGGAGCCGGCGCCCGAGGAACGCAGGTACCGCAGCCCGCACGGGGGCGTCTCCCCGGCTTTGCCCTTGGCGTACGCCTCGCCGATGCGGTCGCCCGTGATCTCGCAGACGCCCGACGCGGGATGCGTCTGCGCGTCCGCCGTACCGGGCTCGATCCGCAGGGAGACCGGCTCCGCCGTCGTCGTCGCCGTCACATTCAGCAGCGGCACCGACGCCGTCACCGACACCGGCTTGAACTTCGCCGTGTCCAGCCACGCCCACGT
>NZ_JBSFZS010000244.1:0-5779 GCF_053600395.1 Streptomyces sp. NPDC005070
GGACGGCGAAGGAGGTGAACTCGACTTCGCGGGAGAGTTCGAACCGGTCGATGGCCTTGATGAGGCCGATCGTGCCGACCTGGACGATGTCCTCCATCTCCTCGCTGCCGCGGCTGCGGAAACGCGAGGCCGCGTACTGGACGAGGGTGACGTTCATTTCGATGAGGGTGTTGCGCGCGTACTGGTACTCCGGTGTGCCCTCTTCCAGGACGGCGAGCTGGTCGAAGAACAGCTTGGACAGCTCGCGGGCGTCCTTCGGCGCGACCTGTGAGGGGTCGGCAATCTCCGGCAGCACCGTGGCTTGCCCCTGCGCTACCTTCGTCGCTGTCATCTCCGGCCCCTCCTCAGTGAGTGTGTGGTCAGCCGCCGCCCGCCGGAGCCGAACAGCAGGCCGGTTACCCGGCTTCGATGCATGCATGCCAAGCAACTTTCAACCATGGCCCCGTACCTTCTGCGTGGGACGCTGCGGACAGCCCCTGGCCGTCAGGCGAGGCGACAGCATGCACGACAGCGTGGGCCGGCCGACGCCCGCCAGCCCGCCCGCCTTGCTGTGGAGAGGCTGCTGCCCCGGTGGCCGCTCAGCGGTCGGAATAGCTGAAGTCGCCCATGGTCCAGGCAGTGACGTCGGCGATCGCCACCCGGTACATCCCGCCCGTCTCGGGGATACCCACCGTGCCCTGCAGGATCCGGGCGACATGGAAGTGCAGATGCGTAGGAATCTCTGCGTCTTTGGAAGGTGTGTCGAAGACGGCGGAGAACTCCCCAAGGCGGGCGGAATCATTCAGCACGTCAGACACCCGCTGCCGCCACACCCGCTCGGGCGCCAGCCGGCCGGTGATGACCGCGCCACCGGTGACCACGGTCAGGGACATCTGGTTACTCTGCCCGGACTCCACCAGGGCGGCGACGTCAACGAGCAGCTCGTCAGGCTTGGACATGGCGAAGATTATATTTCCTGCTCACGCGGCCCCTCCACCATCCTGCAGAGAGGGAGAACAGAAGCGCTGCACCCGCGAGCGGGCTACCTGTGCCGCTGACAATCGGCGGCGTCAGCTCCGCACCAGGTGATCAAGGCTCCCTTTGTCGGGCAGGGCCGTGCGGTCTCCGCGGCGCGGCCCTGCCCACTTTCCACACGTCGGCGGCTGGTTCAGGCGGCCGCAGGCTCAGGGCGGCGCAGTTCTGCCTGCCCGAAGAGGAGGGCGTAGCCCTCGGGGAGCTGGTGCAGGATGCGGGCGAGGAGGTCGGGTCCGGTGAGGCGGGTGACAGCGGCGAGGGCGGCGCCGGTGTCCCAGCGGGCTGTCGCCGGGGTGGCTCCGGTGCGGGAGGCCAGGTCCTTGACGAAGTCCCGGCCCGTAAGCGGCTCACCGTCTGGCACCGAGGTGGTGAGGGCCAGGGCGGCTTCAACCGGCAGGCACTGTGCCAGGTCGGCACGTTCATGGCCGGTCAGCTGGCGGCCGAGTGCGGCGAGGACCTGGTGAACGGCCTCCGCGGCACGTTCGCGGGTGGGATAGGCGCCTTCGTAGCGTACGCGTTCCAGCATTTCCTCGAACGTCATGGACGCCTGGTAGGAGTTCGATCGAGGCTGGTCGTACATGGCTGGGCGTGCCTTTCTGCGCGAAGGGTCAGACCGAAGACCGGGGGAGGGGGTCAGGTGGGTTGGGGGTGGCCGAAGAGGAGGTCGTAGCCGGGTGGGAGCTGGAGGAGTACCTCGTAGGTGAGGTCATCGCCCGCGGTAGAAGCTGCTGTGGACAGGACGGCGCCGATGTCCCACAGGGCCGTCTTTTCGGTGGCCCCCTCGATCCAGGCGGCGGTTGCACGGACGAACCGTTCGGGCGAGAGGGGTTCCGCCGCCTGCAACGGGTTGAGGAGGATCAGGGCGTACGTCTCCGGGAGGCGGGCGGCGAGTGCGGCCCGTACGGTTCCCACCAGATGTGCGCCGAGCAGGGCCAGGACGATGCGGGCAACGCGGTCGGCCTCTTCCGCGGTTGCGTACTCCCCGCGTTCCTGGACGTGGGCCAGGAACGACTCCCTGCGTGTCGACATCACGTCACCTCCAGTGAAGGGGTGAGGGGTGCGAAGGGCGGGTGCCCGGACAGGGGGAAGTCGGCTTTCCCGCCCTCCGCGAGCGGCTGAGAGTTCAGCCGGAGATCTGCTTGCGGCCGGATCCGGAGCTGATGCTGACCTTGCGGGGCTTGGCGCGTTCGGCGATCGGGATGCGCAGGGTCAAGACACCAGCGTCGTAGTCGGCCTCGATGCGCTCGGTGTCGAGGGTGTCCGCGAGGACGATCTGGCGGGAGAAGACGCCCAGGGGTCGCTCGGACAGTTCCACCTTCACGGAGTCTGCCTTGGCGACTGGGCGACGCTCCGCCTTCACGGTCAGCATGTTCCGCTCGACGTCGATGTCGAGCGCCTCGGTGCTCACACCGGGAAGGTCGAAAGCGATCACGTATTCGTCGCCCTCGCGGTAGGCGTCCATCGGCATCACCGACGGCTTCGACCAGGTCCCGGACGTCCCCGACAACTGCTGGACGATGCGGTCCATCTCGCGGAACGGGTCAGTGCGCATCAACATCGCGAAACACCTCCAGTTGGTTCAGGCAGAAACTGCCAATGCGCTTCAACGTGCATCCGTTGTAACATGTCATCGAAACGATGACAAGCGGGAAGTCATCTGGAGGATGACAATCGACGGAGAGCCTGATGAACGAAGCCGCCAGCACGGTCACACCGGTCCCCTTCCACGCCGCCGCCGCGGCACTGGAAGCCATCAAGCAGTCCGTGAAGGAAGCGCAGCGATCCTCCACCCGGACGCCTACCGCCGCAGAGCCACCCGCAGCCGACGCCGACCCGGACCTGGCCCTGTCCGCCCTGCTGCTGCTCCGTGAGATCCGCGAGCAGCTCGCCGGCTGGGAGAGCGGGCTGATCGAAACCGCCCGCCGGCAGGGCACGAGCTGGGCCGACCTCGCCGGCCCCCTCGGGGTCGCCAGCCGTCAAGCCGCCGAACGCCGCTACCTGCGGCTGCGCCCCGGCACCCCCGGCTCCACCGGGGAAGAGCGCGTCCAGGCCACCCGCGACACCCGCGCCGCCGAACGCACCGTCACCACCTGGGCCCGCGACAACGCAGCAGACCTGCGCCGCCTCGCCGGACAGATCACCGCCCTCACCGACCTGCACCCCGGTGCCGAAGATGCAGTCGGCGAACTGAACCTGGCACTCGCCGACAACGACCCCGCCCGCCTCCTACGTCCCCTGACCGCGACCCGTGCCTACCTGCAGCCCGAGACCGGCGACCTCGCCGAACGCATCGACGCCCTCACCCGGCGCACCGAAGAACTCCGCCAGGACACCCACGACCAGCGCGGCACGTAGGCAGACGGCGCGCTCCGATCTCAGCAACCGGACATGGGCTCGAGCTGCCGTGAGCCTGCACGTCGGGCACGCCCGTCACCGGTTGGGGGCGGCGGGCGGATGGCTGGGCGGAGCCCTTCCCTGCCCCTCCGTGGCGGGTCGGCGCAGTTCCCGGCCCCAGGGGTTTGTGGCCGCGGTGGCGGTCGGTTACCTCTCTGCAGGGCGCTCAAAAATCTGTGATCGCTGGAGTAGACATTGCCTCCTCGGCTGGTTATGGTTTCTCTCGTAGCCAGGAAGTCAGCGGGGCCCGGCAGACATGAACTGCCAGGAGCAGTACAGGTAGTTGCGGTTTGTTGGACGGCACGGCGGTGGAGTCTCGAAGCCAGGGTTGTTGCAGGTCGGCGACGGGACTGGCGACCGGGCCGGGTGGCCCGCAGTGATCAGGGGCCACCGAGCAGGAACGAAGGTGAAGTTGCAGTACGGGTAAGTGCAGTTCGCAGGACCGCAGTGAAGTGAGTGAGCGGTACCTCGGTGAAGGCGTCGGCTGCGGGCGCGCGCACCGGGAGGTCCGGCAGTGGGGTTCTAAGCCAGAAGCAGGTGCAGGACGGGCGACGGGGCTGGCTGCCGGAGTGGCGCTGTCACAGGCCACGAAGCAGTACGCGGTATCAGCAGTTCGCAGGAGAGCAGTACCAGTTGGTTGGTTGAAGAGGGATTGAACGGAGGGGCCAGGCGCCATCAGGATCGCCCGGGCGGAATGACTGAGCCCGGGTACCGCAGGACATCGATAGTGAGGTGGTCTCCGGTCGAGCAACCGCGATCCCCGCACACGCTCACACCCTGCGTGAGCTGCTGCGGACACAGAAGGCCGGCGCAGTATCAGGGCCGGCAGATGGTGTAGTTGTTCCTTCGGGGCCCTGGCGCGAAGTGCGCCAGGGCCCCTCCACGCGTTGCCCAGAGAGGTGCAAGTGACAGCAGACGACTCGTACGACCGGATCGATGACGACGACTACCCCGCCTACACGATGGGCCGGGCCGCCGAGTTGCTCGGCACCACGCAGGGCTTCCTCCGTGCGATCGGCGAGGCCCGACTGATCACGCCGCTGCGGTCCGCGGGCGGACACCGCCGGTACTCTCGCTATCAGCTGCGTATCGCCGCCCGCGCCCGTGAACTCGTCGACGGGGGCGCTCCCATCGAGGCTGCCTGCCGGATCGTCGTCCTCGAAGACCAGCTCGAAGAAGCACAGCGGCTGAATGCCGAATACCAGCGCGCCGCCGGATCAGTTGCTCCGACCGCCGTGGCCTGAGACGGCTTGGCTCCGGCCGCCAGGTCATCTTCCGCGGCGGAGGGCCATGGACTGCCGGGCACTGTCACCGGGGGGAAACCCGTTCTGATTGCCCGAGGTCAGGCCCGCGGGTCAGGAGCCGGTGCCCGCAAACCTGCCACACCCATCGACTGTGGCCTCGTCCGACTGCATGTGCACTATCCGGATCAAGGAACCAGCCCCCGCGGCTGGAAAACGGATGACCGAGTACACCGGCCCCGGCTTCGAGTCAGTCCTTGCCGTGGCCCGCCAGGCCGGGGGTATTGCCGAACTCCTCGACGTCATGTGGGAGCACGAGCGCAACGACGGCCCGCCCCCGTATGTCTCTGTCTCCCAACTGCGCGTGATGTACATCGTCGACCGCGAGACCGGGATACGCATGCGGGCCCTCACCCGCATCCTGGGCGGATCGCCGCCGTCGGTCTGCCGCCTTGTCGACCGTCTCCAGACTCATGGCTTCGTGGAGCGCCGGCCATGTCCCGACAGTCGCCGCGAAGTCATAGTCCGCGTGACCCCTGCGGGCCGTGAACATCTGGCCCGAGTCCGCGAGCGGCGGGATCTACTCCTCCTCCAGATCCTCGACCGCATGCCCGGCCAGGCGCGAGCTGCTCTGGCCGAAGTTCTTGCCGGACTACAGCAGGCGCTGAGCGATCACCCCATGCTCCGTCTCCTGGCTGAGGGCCTCCCGGCCACGCCGACCCTGCGCGATTGAGCCCGGTCCACAGGCACGCCGGCTGCGGCAGACCTGCCCCTCCGAAGAGCCACACCGCGGTAGACGAAAGGCGCCCTCACCGACATGCCGTCCTCGGCTTGGGCGAGCCGGGACGCGGGTTTCCTCATGGCAACGCGATGCGTGGACGGCCCAGCTCTTGCACGGCCTCGGGGAACATCGGTACAGCCGTTGGCGCTGAGAAAGATCATGGTGGGCTAGCACGCCAGCTGGGGGCTCCGCTGGGGTTCGCGGAAAGATCGCCGGGCGGGTGCTGGGGCTGGCTACGGTCCGCTTCGTGCCGGTGGAATTTCTGACTGATGAGCAGGCCGAGGCGTACGGGGAGTTCGCCGAGGAGCCGACCCGCCCTGAGCTGGAGCGGTTCTTCTTTCTGGACGAC
>NZ_JBSFZS010000245.1:0-5770 GCF_053600395.1 Streptomyces sp. NPDC005070
GCAGCCGGGCACCGCCGCCGCCGGGGGTGGCTTCGGTTTGACTTGCACCTCGGGCTGAAGCCCGAGGATTCTGGCCTTCTCGGTCGTTGCTGTGCCGCTACGCGGCACGGGGTTCGGTCGGGAATCCGTGGCTTCCTGCTTCTTCGCGTTGTGCCGGGATTGCTCCTGGTCTTACCGGCGCTCCGCAGGCCGATACCGCCAGTCCGGCGGCCGTCTTCACGTTGACAGCGGCGTTGATGTCCCGGTCGTGGACGGCGCTGCAGACGGTACAGGTCCATTCCCGGACGTTCAGGGGTTTGGGTCCGTCCTTGACGCCGCAGGCCGAGCAGGTCTGGGAGGTCGGCTCGAACCGGCCGATCTTGACCAGGGCGCGGCCGTACCGTTGTGCTTTGTATTCCAGCATGCTGATGAACGATGCCCAGCCGGCATCATGCACGGACTTGGCCAGCTTCGTGCGGGCCAGTCCCGCCACCGACAGGTCCTCGACGGCGATCCCTTGGTTCTCGGAGATCAGCTTTGTGGAGAGCTGGTGGTGGAACTCGCGGCGGGCGTCGGTGACCTTGGCGTGGGCGCGGGCGACCTTGAGGCGAGCCTTGGCCCGGTTTCTCGATCCCTTCTGTTTGCGGGACAGCTCCTGCTGGGCCTTCTTCAGTTTCTTCTCGGCGCGTCGAAGGAAGCGCGGGGAACCGATCTTCGTTCCGTCGGAGAGGACTACGAAGTGGGTCAGGCCGAGGTCGATGCCGATGGTGCGGTCGGTTTCGGGCATCCGCGCCTGGTCGGCGGCGGGGTCGGTGTCGATGACGAAGGAGGCAAAGTACCGTCCGGCCGCGTCCTTGATGACGGTGACGGAGGTGGGGGTGGCGGGCAGTGTGCGGGACCATTTCACCTTCACCGCGCCGATCTTCGGCAGGTTCAGACGGCCGCTGTCGGTGATGGCCCAGCGGGCGTTGGCGGTGAACCGGATCGACTGCCGGGCGTCCTTGCGAGACTTGAAGCGCGGCGGGCCGATCCTGGGGCCCTTGCGGGTGCCCTTGAGGGAGGCGAAGAAGTTGCGGTACGCGGTCTCGGCGTCGCGCAGGGACTGCTGGAGCACCACCGCGGAGACCTCGCCCAGCCAGGACCGTTCCGCGGTCCGCTTGGCCTCGGTGATCAGTCGCTTCGACAGCTCCCCGGCCTTCGGGAACGGCTGCTCGGCCCTGCGGGCGTCTTCACGGGCGCGGACCGCATCGTTGAACACGACACGGGCGCACCCGAACGCCCTCGCCAACGCCGTCTCCTGGCCGGTGTCCGGGTACAGGCGGAAGCTGTACCGCAGCTGCATGACCGTCACCATACATACGTGAGTTGGCGCGGGTCACTCAGTGCCGCCTTGACGTTGGCTCGGGCCTGTCCGGTCCTTCGCGTCGCCGCCGGGGCGGAGACGGGAAGGGCCGGACAGGCCGTCAGGGGCGGGAGCGGGCCGGTGGACGCCGGCCGGCCGGGGTCAGGCGCGCTTCTTGAAGGTGGACAGGGCCCACACGTAGCCGAGGACGGCGAAGCCGAGGCACCAGGCGACGGCGGCGATCGCGTCGCCGTTCGAGACGTGGCCGGCCAGCAGTCCGCGCAGCGTCTCGATGATCGGGGTGAAGGGCTGGTACTCGGCGAACTGCTTCACGCCGGCGCCCATGGTGTCCGCGGGCACGAACGCGCTGCTGAGGAACGGCAGCATGATCAGTGGCACGGTGGCCAGGCCCGCCGACTCGGTGGTCTTGGCGGCCAGGCCCATGGCGACGGTGAGCCAGCTCGCGCCGACGGCGAGCAGGACGAACAGGCCGAGCACGCCGAGCCAGTCCAGGGCGCTCGCCGCGGGGTCGAAGCCCATCGCGAAGGCCACGCCGACGATGGCGGCGCAGGCCACCAGGCAGCGCACGGTGGTGACGACGACGTGGCCGGTGAGCATGGCACCGCGGGAGACGTCCATGGTCTTGAACCGGTTGATGATGCCCTTGGTCATGTCGTCGTTGACGGCCGTCGCGGTGGCCCCGAGGCCGTAGCTGACGGCCATCACGAGCAGGCCCGGCGTCGCGTAGTCGATGTAGTGCTCGCCGACGCTGAAGGCGCCGCCGAACACCTTGACGAACATCAGCATGATGACGATCGGGAACAGGACCGCGTTGAACACCGTGGTGGGGTTGCGCAGGGTGTGCTTCACGTTGCGGCGCAACATGATGCTCGAGTCGGCGAACGCCGTCGCGACCGTGCTCATCGCGCGATCGCCTCCTTCTTCTCGCTCGTGTCCTGGGCGTCCTCGGCGTCCTTGGTGGTGTGCTCGGTCAGGGCGAGGAAGACGTCGTCGAGGTCCGGGGTGTGCACGGAGAATTCCTGTGCGTCGAGGGTGTGTTCGTCGAGGCGGTCCAGCAGGGCCCGCAGCGACCTGGACCGGCCGGGTCAGGGCGCCGCACACATGGGCGGCGGCGATCTCGCCCTGGCTGTGGCCCACCACCGCGGAGGGCTGCACGCCCCAGGACCGCCACAGGGCGGCCATGGACACCATCACCGAGAACAGTGCGGGCTGCACCACGTCCACCCGGTCCAGGCCCGGTGCGCCGGGGACTGCGCGGATGACGTCGAGCAGTGACCAGTCGGTCCACTCGGCCAGGGCGTCGGCGCACGCGTCCAGGCTCCGCGCGAAGACCGGGAAGGCGGCGTACAGTTCCCGGCCCATGCCGACCCACTGGGAGCCCTGTCCGGGGAACATGAAGGCGATGGAGCCGAGGTCGCCCGCCGTGCCGCCGATCACCGCGGCGGACTCCGTGCCCTCGCTCAACGCCCCGAGTGCGTCGAGGAGTTCGTCCTTGGTGCGGCCCAGTACGACCGCGCGGTGCTCGAAGCGGGAGCGGTTCGAGAGCAGTGACCAGCCGGCTCCGGCGAGGTCCGGGCCGGTGCCGGCGGCGGCGAAGTCGCGGAGTCTGGCCGCCTGCCCGCGCAGGGCTTTCGCGGTCTTGCCCGACACCGTCCACGGGATCAGGCCGCCGACGACGCCCGCGTCCGTACCGCGCTCGTCGTGCTGCCCCCGGTCCTGGATCTGGTCCGGGCCTTGGTCCTGGGTCTGGGGCGGGGCCTCTTCGAGGACGATGTGGGCGTTGGTGCCGCTGACGCCGAAGGAGGACACCCCGGCCCGCCGCGGGCCGTCCGTCCTCGTCCACGCGCGCCCCTCGGCGAGGATCCGGACCGCGCCGGCGGACCAGTCCACGTGGTGGGAGGGCTCTCTCACGTGCAGGGTCTTGGGCAGGTGGCCGTGGCGCAGGGCCATCACGGTCTTGATGACCCCGCCGACCCCGGCGGCGGCCTGGGCGTGTCCGAGGTTCGACTTCAGGGAGCCCAGCCACAGCGGCCGCTCCTGGTCGCGGCCTTGGCCGTAGGTGGCCAGCAGCGCGCCGGCCTCGATGGGGTCGCCGAGCACGGTTCCGGTGCCGTGGGCCTCGACGAGGTCGACCTCGTCGGGGGTGACGCCCGCGTTGGCCAGGGCCTTGCGCATCACCTTCTCCTGGGCGCGGCCGTTGGGGGCGGTCAGGCCGTTGCTTGCGCCGTCCTGGTTGACCGCGCTGCCGCGTACGAGGGCCAGCACCGGGTGGTTGTTGCGGCGGGCGTCGGACAGCCGTTCCAGGAGCAGCACGCCCACGCCCTCGGCCCAGCCGGTGCCGTCGGCGCCGTCCGCGAAGGCCTTGCAGCGGCCGTCGGGCGAGAGGGCGGCCTGCCGGGAGAACTCCACGAACATCGCGGGGGTCGCCATCACCAGCGCCCCGCCGGCCAGTGCCAGCGAGCACTCCCCCGAGCGCAGGGACTGCACCGCCATGTGGAGGGCCACCAGCGACGACGAGCACGCCGTGTCCACCGACACCGCGGGTCCCGTCAGGCCGAGTTCGTAGGCCACGCGGCCGGAGGCGACGCTCAGGGCGCTGCCGTACAGCAGGTAGCCCTCCAGGTCCTTCTGGCCGCCTTCCAGGAAGCGCCAGCCGTACTCGGAGGAGCTGACTCCGGAGAAGACGCCGACCTCGCGGCCGCGGACGTCGGCGGGGACGATGCCGGCGCGTTCGAAGGCCTCCCAGGACGTCTCCAGCAGCAGGCGGTGGTGCGGGTCGACCGCCAGGGCCTCGCGCGGGCTGGTGCCGAAGAAGTCGGCGTCCCAGCCTGCGACGTCGTCCAGGAAGCCGCCCTGGTTGGTGTAGGCGTGGCCGGTGGCGTCGCGGTCCGGGTCGTACACGTCGCGCCACCCGCGGTCCTTGGGGAAGTCGCCGATGACGTCGCGGCCCTCGCGGACCACGTCCCACAGTTCCTCGGGACTCGTCACGCCTCCCGGGTAGCGGCAGGCCATGGCCACCACGGCGATGGGTTCGCCGCGGCCGGCCTTGAGGGCGTCGTTCTCCTGCCGGAGGCGGTCGCGTTCCTCCAGGAGCGTGCGCAGCGCCCGCTGGACCCGGTCCGCGCCGTCCGCCGTGCGTTCCGCGGAATCGGTCATGCCAGTCTCCTAGTTCTCTTTCAGGGCCAGGTCGACCAGTGCTTCGAGGTCCAGGTCGGACAGTTCGTCCGCGGCGGGGGCCTCGTCGGCCGCCGGGGTGGCGGCGTCCGTCGCGGGGGTGGCGGCGCAGGCCAGGATCGGTTCGAGGAGGCCCGCGCCGCGCAGGCTGTCGATGGAGACGGTGCGCAGTACGTCGCGGATCGCCGCGTCCTGGTCCGCGGGGGCCGGTTCGGGGTCGGCTTCGGGTCGCAGCAGGTCGCTGATGTGGTCGCTCAGTTCGCGTGGTGTGGGGTAACTGAAGACGATGGTGGACGGCAGTCGAAGACCGGTGGAGGCGTTGAGGCGGTTGCAGAGTTCGACGGCGATCAGCGAGTCGGATCCGAGGCGGGTGAACGCCTCGTCGACGTCGACGCTCGCGCCGGTGGGGTGTCCGAAGACGACGGCGACCTGTTCGCGGACCCATTCCAGAACGGCCGCGCGGGCCTGGGCGGCGGGCAGGCCGGTGAGCCGGGTGCCCCAGGGGGCCGGGCCGCTGTCGTGGGTGGTGCTCGCCTTGGTGCGGCGCGGGCGGCCGCCTTCGACGAGGTCGCGCAGCAGGGGCGGCACCTGGTCGGCGTCCTTGGCGCGCAGGACGGAAAGGTCCAGGTGGGCCGGGACGAGGGCCGCCTTGCCGCCGGCGTGGGCGGTGTCGAACAGGGCCAGTGCCTGGGGGGTGGGCATGGCGGTGATGCCGGTGCGGCGCAGCCGGGAGAGGTCGGCGGAGTCGAGTTCGCCGGTCATGCCGCTGCTGTGTTCCCACCAGCCCCAGGCCAGGGAGGTGCCGGGCAGGCCGGAGGCTTTGCGCTGGGCCGCAAGGGCGTCCAGGAAGGCGTTGGCGGCGGCGTAGTTGGCCTGTCCGGCGGTGCCGAGTGTGCCGGCGAGGGCGGAGAACTGGATGAACGCCGACAGGTGGTGCTCGCGGGTGAGTTCGTGGAGGTTGATCGCGCCGCCGGCCTTGGCGGCGAGGACGTGGTCGAGGCTCTGCGCGGTCAGTGAGGCGACGGTGCCGTCCGCGAGGACGCCCGCCGCGTGCACGACGGCGGTCAGCGGGTGGCGGCCGGGCAGGGTCGTGAGCAGGTCCGCCACGGCGGCCCGGTCCCCGACGTCGACGGCGGCGACCCGGACGGCCGCGCCGGCGCCGAACGGCGGGACGCTGCTGGCGGACACCTTCTACGACGAACGCGGCCTGACCGCGAAGGAGTTCGCCCCCTACTACATCACGGCCGCGCCCTC
>NZ_JBSFZS010000246.1:0-5750 GCF_053600395.1 Streptomyces sp. NPDC005070
AGCCGATCTTGTCCCGGCGCAGCTTGGTGAGCTGCTTGTCCTTCAGGGAGCCGAGTTCGGTGTCGCCGATGCGCACCGAGCCGGAGGACACCTGGGGTGCCCGCCCGTTCCGCGGTACTTCATTCATGTTCGCCCGCCGGGTGGAGCAGAGGGGGACCGGAGGCGGGCCGGGCCCGCCGCGGTCACCCGCCGTTCACGCGACTAGGAGGTCTTGACCTTGATGTCACCGGCGATGATGGCCGCCTTGGCCTTGGCCACGGCGTCGTTCAGACCGGCGATCTCCCCCATCTTCGGGTTGCTGTCGGCGAGGCCGACACCGTTCGCCTTGAGGTCGAAGGTCTGCACACCGGTCAGCGGCTTGCCGTCGTGGACCGACTTGGACAGCGTGTAGACCGCGCCGCCGACGTCCTTGAGCGCGGAGGTCAGGATCTTGTCCTTGTACGCCGCCAGCGCTTCCTGCTTGTACTGGTCGGAGTCGACGCCGATCGCCCACACGCCCGCCTTGGAGGCGGCCTCGATGACACCCTGGCCGGAAAGACCGGCGGCAGCGTACAGGACGTCGGCGCCCTTCTCGATCTGGCCCTCGGCGGCGGCCTTGCCCTTGTCGGGGCTGGAGAAGCCACCCTCGGCGGCGGTCTGCGTCAGGTACTGCGAGAGGACCTTCACGCCGGGCTTGGTGTCCTTGACGCCCTGCGTGTAGCCGGCCTCGAACTTGTGGATCAGCGGAACGTCCACACCTCCGATGAAGCCGACCGTGTTGCTCTTGGTGGCCTTGGCGGCGGCGACACCGGCGAGGTAGGAGGACTCCTGCTCGGCGAAGACCAGGGAGGCGACGTTCTTGCCGTTGACGACCGAGTCCACGATGCCGAAGGTGGTCTTCGGGAACTTCGCGGCGGCCTTCTCCAGCGCGGGGCCGTAGGCGAAGCCGATGCCGATGACCGGGTTGTAGCCCTGCTTGGCGAGGGACTCCAGACGCTGCTGCTTGTCGGCGTCCGTCTCGTTGTCGGTGGGCTCGACGTCGGCCGTCTGGTAGCCGAACTCCTTCTTCGCCTTCTCCAGGCCGGAGAACGCGGCGTCGTTGAAGGACTGGTCGCCCTTGCCGCCGACGTCGTACGCGATGGCGAGGCCCTTGCCGCCACCGCTCTCGCTGCTGTTGCTGCTGCTGTTGCTGTCGCTGCTGGTACCGCCGCACGCGGTGGCGGCGAGTGCGAGCGACGCGACCCCCACCGCGATCCGGGTCATGCTGGCAATCCGACGCATCTGAAGTTCCCCATTCTCCAAAGCCCCGCAGTGGGTGCTCAGTTCGGCGCACATTAACGCGCGTAGACCGTCCAGGGAACGGGGTTCCGCCTGGCCGTTATCCATTCGTGCCGATGGCCGGTTACGTCCTTGTGAACCATGCGGCCGAAAGGCGTGTTCGGGGACGCAGTGACCGTCACGGACCTCACGCGGCGCATCCGGGTACCGGACCCCAGGTGACGGAGCGGATGGTCGCTGCTCCACAAAGTGACTGTTGTCGAAGAACTGCCGACCACGCTACTGCCGGGGCGTGGGGGGCGCGACCGGAGTTCACCCGGTCGCGTCCGCCGCCTGTTCGGGGCCCCAGGATGGGGGTTGGTCCAGCGGCCCCGGGGCGGGCCGGCGGGCGGCCCTGGGAGGGCGCTCGACCCGCGGGCCCTAGGAGGGGGGCTGGTCCAGGAGGGCCGCGGCGGTGAACATCTCGACGCCGACCGTGATCGCGTGCTCGTCGGCGTCGAAGTCGCCCCGGTGCAGATCGCGGGTGGTGCGGTCCCCGGGGCGTCGGACCCCGAGCCGGGCCATCGCGCCGGGCACGTGCTCCAGATACCAGGAGAAGTCCTCGCCGCCGAGGCTCTGCTCGGTGTCCTCGATGGACTGCGCGCCGCGCCGGGCGGTCATGGCGTCGCGGAGCAGATCGGTGACGGCCGGGTCGTTCACGACCGGCGGGACGCCCCGGATGTAGTTGATCTCCGACTTGGCGCGGTAGAGGTTCGCGATCTCGTCGATGGCCGCGTGGACGAGGTCGGGCGCGGCCCGCCAGGCGTCGAGGTCCAGGCAGCGGATCGTCCCGGACAGTTCGGCGTGCTGCGGGATCACGTTGCAGGCGTGACCCGACTCGATGCGCCCCCAGGTCACCGCGAGCCCGCTGCGGGCGTCCACGCGCCGGGCGACGAGCGCCGGCACGTCGGTGACGACCCGCGCGGCGGCGGTGACGAGGTCGGTGGTGAGGTGGGGGCGCGCGGTGTGGCCGCCCGCGCCGTCGAGCGAGACTTCGAGCCGGTCGCACGCCGAGGTGATGGCGCCGTGCCGCAGTCCGATACGCCCCGCGTCGACCCTCGGGTCGCAGTGCACCCCGACGATCCGCCCGACCCCTTCGAGCACGCCCGACTCGATCGCGTCCGGGGCGCCGCCGGGCAGCACCTCCTCGGCAGGCTGGAAGATCAGCCGGACACGCCGGGGCAGCAGGCCCTGGGCGTGCAGATCGGCGAGGACGAGACCGGCGCCCAGCACCACCGTGGTGTGGACGTCGTGGCCGCAGGCGTGGGCGCGGTCGGGCACGGTCGAGCGGTACGCGCAGTCACTCTTCGTGTCCGGGATGGGCAGCGCGTCGATGTCGGCGCGCAGTGCCAGCATGGGGCGTACGTCGTCGGCGTCCCCGATGTCACAGATGAGGCCGGTCCCGATGGAGAGGACCCGCGGCTGGAGGCCAGCCTGCTCCAGGCGCGCCTTGATCGCCGCGGTGGTGCGGAACTCCTGGTTGCCGAGCTCCGGGTGCATGTGCAAGTCGCGGCGGAACGCGACGAGTTCGGCGCGCAGTGCCTCGGGCAGCGCGCCCGGGAGCAGCGGCTCCCCGGGGAGATCGGCCTCGGACTCTCGGGACATCAGTTGGTTCACCCTTTGAAGGGTAGGACGATCGGGCGGCCAACTAACCCACGATCAACAAAAGTTCAGCCCGTTAGGGGAAGAAAATCTGACCGTGGGGTGCATGGTCGGCTACGAGGATGGGTAAACTCGCCCGGCTCTTCGGGCGTTTGGATCTTGAACGGGTGCGGGTGACCGGCTGTGATCCGACTCGTCGGCGGCGTCCGCCGATGTGCACCGGAGAAGGCCCGGGGTTCCCGGGCTCATTCCCCTTCTTGGTCTCCACGGTCTCACACCGACGCGCCCGGATCCCGGCGAGGGCACCGTCTCCGGCCTGTTTCGGGTCACGTTCCGTCATGAGGGAGCCCTGGGCGCCGGTGCCGGGCGGACGCCGCGGGCCCGGGCCGGGCGGGACCGTTCACGCCCCCGGCACGGGCGGGTCGCGGGGCCCGCGCCGGTGCGGGCGGTCCTGAGCCGGTGCGGGCGGCCCGGTGCCGGACGGGATCGGTGAGTGGGTGGGTCGGGGACGGGCCGGTACATCGATGCCCGTCGCCACCGACGGTCAGCTCTCCGTCCAACGGCGACGGGCTGATGCACCGGCCCGGCCCCGACCCACCCACCGGCCCGGTGCCGGACGAGGTCGGTGCCGGACGGGCACGGTGCGGAACGGTGGCTCAGCCGAAGCGGCCTGCCACGTAGTCCGCGGTGCGCTGGTCCTTCGGGGTGCCGAAGATGTCGGCGGTGGGACCGTGCTCGACGACGGCGCCCGGGGTGCCCTGCTCGGCGAGGAAGAACGCGCACTGGTGCGAGACGCGGGCCGCCTGCTGCATGTTGTGGGTGACGATGACGACGGTCACCTGTCCGGCGAGCTCGTGGATGGTCTCCTCGACACGCCGGGTCGAGGTCGGGTCGAGCGCCGAGCACGGCTCGTCCATGAGCAGGACCCGGGGCCGCACGGCGAGAGCGCGGGCGATGCACAGGCGCTGCTGCTGGCCTCCGGAGAGCGCGCCGCCGGGCTGCCGCAGCCGGTCCCGGACCTCCTTCCACAGGCCCGCCCGGGTCAGGCTCTCCTCGACCAGCTCGTCCTTCTCCCGGCGGCCCAAGCGCGTGCCGGTC
Organism: Streptomyces sp. NPDC005070; assembly: GCF_053600395.1. NCBI lineage: Bacteria > Bacillati > Actinomycetota > Actinomycetes > Kitasatosporales > Streptomycetaceae > Streptomyces > Streptomyces sp. NPDC005070. Next base: position 3,997 of record NZ_JBSFZS010000246.1, read on the forward strand.
AGGCGCAGGCCCGCGACCACGTTGTCGTAGATCGACATGGCCGGGAACGGGTTCGGCTTCTGGAAGACCATGCCGATCCGGCGCCGGGCCTCGGTCAGCCGCCGCTCGGGGGCGTAGATGTCCTCGCCGTCGAAGAGCACCTCGCCGGCCATCGCGGCGGAGGGGATCAGCTCGTGCATCCGGTTGAGGGTGCGCAGGAAGGTCGACTTGCCGCAACCGGACGGGCCGATCAGGGCGGTGACCTGTCCGGCGGGCATGGTGAGGGAGACGCGCTCCAGCACCAGGTGACTGCCGAACCAGGCCGACACCTCGCGCGCGTCGAGCTCGGCGGGAGCCGCCGCGGGGCGGGCCGGGAGCGTCCCGTCCGACGGGACGGGCGGCAGGACGACGGTGTCGGCCGCGGGGCCCGGGTCGATGACGGCGGTGGCGGCGGGCGCGGCACGGCCGGTGCCGGCGGTGACCGCCGGGACGCTGTCGGTCGGGGCGGTCTCGTTCGCGGCACTGTCACGCGCGGCGGTCGCATCGGTCACGTCGGGCACCTCATGGCGAAATCGGGCCGGGCTCGGCTCGGCGGGGTCAAGGCGGAGAGCCGGGTGGGCTCGCCGGGTCAAGGCGATGAGTCGGGGCGGGCCCGGCTGGAAAACAAGGGTCGGGACAGGGGTCGGGGGCCGGACCGGTCTGCGGGGTTCCGGTGGCCGGGCCGCGCGGGGCTGTGGGCGGTCAGGTCAGGTTGGGGAGGAGTTCTGTGGCTCGGGTCGCCACCTGGAGGCCGAGGACGGCGACGACCGGAGCGAACACGATCCAGGTCTGGTGTCGGCCCCAGCGGTGCCAGGCCCACACCGCGGCGACGGCCGCGACCACCAGTGCCTGGAGCCACATCACCAGCGGCCACGGCACTCCGCCGGGCCGGGCCAGTGGCTGTTCGGCCTCGGGCAGCGTGCCGGAGCGGATGACGGCGGCCGGGGTCTGCGCCGGCGCGGAGACCAGCTCGGCGTCGACCCGCAGCACCCCGCCGGGCATGAAGTCCGCTCCGGTGGCCGTGAGGAGGACCATGCGGCCCTTGCCCGCGTCGAGCGGGGCGGGCGCGGGATCACCGGCGCGCCGGAGGCCGAAGACCCGGTACGTCGCCTTGCCCTGGCCGGTGGTCACGGTGAACGTGTCGCCGTCGGCGAGGTCGCCGAGGTGTCCGAAGGAACCGCCGTACGCGGCGGCACGGCCCATCAGCACGCTGGTGCCGGCCTGCCCCGGCATCGGGGTGTCCCGGCGGTGGCCGGGTCCGTCCTTCATGACGCCGGAGTCGGTTCCCTCCAGGACCACCTGGCGCACCCGCAGGGCGGGGATGTCGACGATCGCGACCGGGGTGCCGGGGGCGATCAGCGCGCCCTGCTCGTCGGTCTGGGCCACCGGTGCGGTGCCCAGGGCCAGTTGGGCGCGCAGGGAGTCGTACGCGGCGTGCTGCGCGGCGCGTTCCTGGAAGCCGCTGAGGAACAGCAACTGGGCGGTGAGGCCGAGCAGCAGGGCCGCGAGGGTGAGCAGGCCGCCGCGGGCGAGATGCCGGACGGCGGTGACGCCCCGAACGCCCGGCCGCGGCAGGGGCGTTGCGAGCGTGGTCTGTACGGCGACCGTCACGGCGGCACGTCTCCTTCACTCAACTCATGGAACGGGTGGGGCGGATGGGGCGGATCGGGGGCCTCGCCGGGGGCGTCCGGGTGGACGCCCCCCCGGCGGGGGGGGTGTGGGGGTCCCGGGGTGAG
>NZ_JBSFZS010000247.1:0-1229 GCF_053600395.1 Streptomyces sp. NPDC005070
CGCGACGGGGTGAACGTCGCCTGTCGCGGCCTGGCCCGCGGGGAGTGGTGTCAGTCGGTGCTGCCGGGAGCGTTCGTGGGCCGTGCGCCGTCCCAGAACGCGGCCAGGGCGTGGGCGGTCTCCAGTGGCTGGTCGGCGTTCGGGGAGTGTTCCGCGCCCTCCACGACCGTACGGCGCGCGTCCAGCCGTACGGCCATCGCGTCCAGCAGGGCGACCGGCCAGGTGTCGTCACGCTCGCCCGACAGCACATGCTTCGGGAGCGGGACGGCGGCCAGTTCGGCGACCCGGTCGGGCTCCTCGCAGAGCTGGCGGCCCGTGGCGACGAGCTGGGCGGGACTGTTGCCGAGCCAGCGGCGGCGCAGGTCGGCGAGGTCGTCGAGCCCCGCGTCCAGCCCGCCCGTGGCGGTTTCCTCGGGCGACTCCATCGCCTGGATGGCCTCCCACACCTCGGCCATGCTCATCACGGCCAGCGCGTCCCGCAGCAGCTTGACGCGCTGCTGCTGTGCCGTGGAGATCTGCGCGGGGCCCGAGGCCATGAGCGTCAGGGACACGAACGGCGACGGGTCGGTCAGCACCGCGGCACGCGCTATCTGGCCGCCGAGCGAGTGCCCCACGAGGTGCACCGGAGTGCCGACGGCGGCGGCCTGCGCGAGGACGTCCTGCGCCAACTCGTCCTGCGCGTAAGCGGTTTCGTCGTTCCGCGGCCCCTCGGTCTCGAACTGTCCGCGCCCGTCCACGGCCACCGTCCGGTAGCCCGCCGCCGCCAACGGCACGTGCAGCGCGATGAAGTCCTCCTTGCTCCCGGTGAATCCCGGCAGCAACAGGGCGGTCCCCTTGAGCCGTCCTTCCGGCGCGGCGTCGAGCACGGCGAATTCGCCGCGCGGGGTGGACAACCGGTACGCGCGGACACCGGCGGGCGGAGCGAATGTGTAGGGCCTGCTCATGCGGAGGAGGCTATCGGGCGTCGGCGACGGCCGCTCGACGGGTGCGTGGCCCCCGGGCCGGTCCCCGGTGAAGTCCGCCGTGGTCCTGCGGGCGCGGCGGAGCCGGGAAACGCCGACGGCCCGGCCCCCATCGGATGGGGGACCGGGCCGTCGGAGGAGAGATCAGCTCTCCGTGGGCTCCGTGGCGACAGCCTTGCGGGTGCGTCGGCGCGCGGCGGGCTTGGCCTCCGTGGCTTCGGCGGCCTGGGCCGGGATCTCGGCGTCGGCGACGGCCTTGCGGGTCCG
>NZ_JBSFZS010000247.1:1329-5738 GCF_053600395.1 Streptomyces sp. NPDC005070
GCCTTGCGGGTGCGTCGGCGCGCGGCGGGCTTGGCCTCCGTGGCTTCGGCGGCCTGGGCCGGGATCTCGGCGTCGGCGACGGCCTTGCGGGTCCGGCGGCGCACGGGCGTGGCCTCGGTCGCCTCGGCGGCCTCGGTGGTGTCCGTGGTCGCGGCCTTGGCGCGGGTGCGCCGCGGCTTGGTGACCGTTTCGGTGACCTCGGTCGCGGGGGCCTCGACGGTGTCGACGGCGGTCTCCGCGGCCTTGCGGGTGCGTCGGCGCGCGGCGGGCTTGGCCTCCGTGGCTTCGGCGGCCTGGGCCGGGATCTCGGCGTCGGCGACGGCCTTGCGGGTCCGGCGGCGCACGGGCGTGGCCTCGGTCGCCTCGGCGGCCTCGGTGGTGTCCGTGGTCGCGGCCTTGGCGCGGGTGCGCCGCGGCTTGGTGACCGTTTCGGTGACCTCGGTCGCGGCGGCCTCGACGGTGTCGACGGCGGTCTCCGCGGCCTTGCGGGTCCGGCGCTGCGCGGGCTTGGCCGGAGCCTCGGCGACCTCGGTGACCGTCTCGGCGGCGCTCTCGACCACGGCCTCGGCGGCGGTCACCACCGCCTCCGCCGTCTCGACGGCCGTCGCGGCGCTCTTGCGGCTCCGGCGACGGCGCGGCGCGGCCGGCTCGTCGGTGACACCCTCGGCCGTCGCCACGGCGGCTTCAGCGGCCTCGGCCACGGGGGCGGCGGCAGCGGCCGCCACGGCCTCGCCCGCTCCACCGCGCGTCCGCCGGCGGCGGCGCGGCGTACGGGGCTCGGCGCTCTCGACGGACGCGGGCGACTCCGTGGCCGCCGGAGCGGCCGTGGACGCGGACGTCTCCTCCGAGGCCGCACCGCTGCGCGTACGACGGCGCTGGCGGGGCGTACGCGGCGCGCGCTCACGCTCGGTGGACGACGGCGCGGCCGAACGGCCACCGCGGCCACGCGGACCGCCACGGCCGCCGGTCTCGCCCAGGTCCTCGACCTCTTCGGCCGCGAGCCCGGCGCGGGTGCGCTCGGAACGCGGCAGGACACCCTTGGTGCCGGCCGGGATGCTGAGTTCCTCGTAGAAGTGAGGAGAGGTCGAGTACGTCTCCGGCGGGGCCGGGAAACCGAGGTCCAGCGCCTTGTTGATGAGCTGCCAGCGCGGGATGTCGTCCCAGTCGACGAGGGTGATCGCGATGCCCTTGGCACCCGCGCGGCCGGTACGGCCGATGCGGTGCAGGTACGTCTTCTCGTCCTCGGGGGACTGGTAGTTGACGACGTGGGTGACACCCTCGACGTCGATGCCGCGGGCCGCGACGTCGGTGCAGACGAGGACGTCGACCTTGCCGTTGCGGAACGCGCGCAGCGCCTGCTCGCGGGCGCCCTGGCCGAGGTCGCCGTGGACCGCGCCGGACGCGAAGCCGCGCTGCTGGAGCTGGTCGGCGAGGTCCGCCGCCGTCCGCTTGGTGCGGCAGAAGACCATCGCGAGACCGCGGCCGTCGGCCTGCAGTATGCGCGAGACCATCTCCGGCTTGTCCATGTTGTGCGCGCGGTACACGAACTGCTTCGTGTTCGCGACGGTCGCGCCCGAGTCGTCCGGCGCGGCGGCGCGGATGTGGGTCGGCTGCGACATGTAGCGGCGCGCGAGACCGATGACCGCGCCCGGCATGGTCGCCGAGAACAGCATCGTCTGACGGCGGGCCGGCAGCATGTTCATGATCTTCTCGACGTCGGGCAGGAAGCCCAGGTCGAGCATCTCGTCGGCCTCGTCGAGGACGAGCGCCTTGATGTGCTTGAGGTTGAGCTTCTTCTGGCCCGCGAGGTCCAGCAGGCGCCCGGGGGTGCCGACGATGACGTCGACGCCCTTCTTCAGGGCCTCGACCTGGGGCTCGTACGCCCGGCCGCCGTAGATGGCCAGAACGCGTACGTTGCGGACCTTGCCCGCGGTCAGCAGGTCGTTGGTCACCTGTGTGCACAGCTCGCGCGTCGGGACGACGACGAGGGCCTGCGGGGCGTCGGTGAGCTGCTCGGGCTTGGCCCGGCCGGCCTCGACGTCCGCGGGGACGGTGACGCGCTCCAGGAGGGGGAGGCCGAAGCCCAGCGTCTTGCCGGTGCCGGTCTTGGCCTGGCCGATGACGTCGGTGCCGGAAAGGGCGACCGGGAGCGTCATCTCCTGGATGGGGAAGGGGTTGACGATGCCGACGGCCTCAAGGGCCTCGGCGGTCTCAGGGAGGATTCCGAGCTCTCGGAAAGTCGTAGTCAGGGTGCTGCCTCTTCTGTGTACGCGGTACGAGGCGAACGCGGGGGTCGTGTCGGGACCGTGCCGGGGACGTCGGCCGCTCTTGACGGGCGGGCCGGGTGGCATGGGACCACTGCCGACGCTCGAGCTCTCGTGCCGCTGAGGGTTCCCTCCGGATGTCGTACGCAAGGTGCCGTACCGACGAGGAGGGCTGTCGGGTCGGAGCCGATCGGGCCACCGACCGGGCATCCTCATTCGTGCGGCCCGTCGAATACTCGCCGGGCGCATTACCACCATACCCCGGATTCGCGCACATGTGATGGCCGATTTGGTCACGTAGTCGTCGTCACACAGGTTGACCAGGGACTTCCCTCGTGCTGTGAGCGGGCTATTGTGCGCTTCATGACGACGCCTGACAACGCCGCTGAGAAGCCCGCCGAGGCCACCGCCGACACCGCCCCCGCGGCCACCGGAGTCGCCGCGCAGAACTGGGAGACGGCCTCGGCCGAGCCCCAGTACCGCGCCGCGGTCGTGGACCTGCTCGGAGCGCTCGCGTACGGCGAGCTCGCGGCGTTCGAGCGGCTCGCGGAGGACGCCAAGCTGGCGCCCACGCTCAGCGACAAGGCGGAGCTGGCGAAGATGGCGTCCGCCGAGTTCCACCACTTCGAGCAGTTGCGGGACCGGCTGGCCGCGATCGGCGCGGAGCCGACGCAGGCGATGGAGCCCTTTGTCGCCGCGCTCGACGGCTTCCACCGGCAGACGGCCCCCTCGGACTGGCTGGAGGGGCTCGTCAAGGCGTACGTCGGCGACTCGATCGCCAGTGACTTCTACCGTGAGGTCGCGGCCCGCCTCGACTCGGACACCCGCGGGCTCGTCCTCGGCGTCCTCGACGACACCGGGCACGCCGGTTTCGCCATCGAGAAGGTGCGCGCCGCGATCGACGCCGACCCGCGCGTGGGGGGCAGGCTCGCTCTGTGGGCGCGACGGCTGATGGGCGAGGCCCTGTCCCAGTCGCAGCGCGTGGTCGCCGACCGCGACGCCCTGTCGACGATGCTCGTGGGCGGCGTGGCGGACGGATTCGACCTCGCGGAGGTCGGCCGGATGTTCTCCCGGATCACCGAGGCGCACACCAAGCGGATGGCCGCGCTGGGCTTGGCCGCCTAGGTCGCCCAGGGCCTCACGCGGCCCGGACGCCGAGAGCCTCGCGGCCCGGAGACCTGATCGCCCCGCCGTCTACACGCGCGGTTCACGGTCGCGGGAGCGGGGCCTTCGCAACGGCTTACGCGGTCGCCGAGCGGCGTCGAAAACGCTCCTCGGGGCGCAGCAGCAACGACAGCAGCGCCGCCGAGACGGCCATCGCGCCGAGAAGGATGGCCAGGAAGTGGCCGGAGCCCAGTGCCGTGTGCGTCAGGAAGGCACCGAACAGGGCTCCCACCACGCCGGTCGACAGGACCAGGCTGCGGGACGGCAACCGGTGGGGCAGGCGGTACGAGGCCGCCCATGCCAGCGCGAGACCGATCAGCGCGGAGCCGAACGCTTCCAAGAACATGATGGGGTCCCTCCCGCACGGCCGGTGCAAATCGGTCGTAGCCGGTCCTACCCCTGACCTTCGGAACGCAACCCTCCTCCACGCCCGGCATGTGCTCCATCTGCGGAGGTGACGGATCGGAAGCGAGCGTGCGCCGGGCGCGATGGGCGGCGCCGACCGGCGGGACGTGCGTACGGGAAGGGCCCGGTGACGATGTCACCGGGCCCTTCCCGTACTGCTGTGTGGCTCAGTCGCCCTACAGGGCGCTGAATCCGACCTTGCGCTGCGTGGGCTCGCCGAGCTCCACGTACGCCAGCCGGTCGGCCGGAACCAGGACCTTGCGGCCGTGGTCGTCCACGAGGCTCAGGAGCTGCGACTTGCCGGCCAGCGCCTCGGACACCGCGCGCTCGACCTCTTCCGGGGTCTGACCGCTCTCCAGAACGATCTCGCGGGGCGCGTGCTGCACGCCGATCTTGACCTCCACGGCTTTGTCCCTCCGACGGTCAGTCATGTGCGCGTTCGTACGCGCCGTACGCAGCACACATTAGCCCGGCGAGGGGACGCGCACGCTCCGCCCGGGAACGCCAGGAGCGAACAGCCGACGGGAACAAGGAAGCGGGCGGGGGGGGGGCCCCCGCCGCTGTTTCTGTATTTGT
>NZ_JBSFZS010000248.1:0-5726 GCF_053600395.1 Streptomyces sp. NPDC005070
CAGGGTGGGGTCGGGGGGGTGGGTGGGGGCGGTGCCGGTGCATCAGCCCGTCGCCGTTGGACGGAGATGTGAGCGTCGGTGGCGACGGGCATCGATGTACCGGCACGGCCCCTTCCGCCGGATCCCGGCTGCGGGTGCAGTATCCAGCCCCTCCGGCGATTGAGGAGCGGGGGCTGGGGCGGAGCCCCAGAGGATGGGACGGGTAGGGGCGGAGGGGGCGAGGAAACCCGCTATGACCGAAGCGCCGCGAGCTGTTCCGCGAACGGGACCACGTGGAACCCGTCCGCCCGACCGGGCGAAGGCTGGGCAGGGACGGCGGCCGCCCCGGGCGAGGGCTGGGCCGAGGCCGAGGGTTCCGTCGGGCCGGGCGCCGAGGAGCCGGCCAGGGCCGTCATCAGACCGGCCAGCTCACCCCCGGCCCTCTCGACCCGCTCAGCCAACCCCTCCACCCCCCAGTCCTCCGAAGCCGCGTACACCCCGGTCGGCACGACCACAGCCCGCAGATAGGCGAACAACGGCCGCAGGGCGTGCTCGAGAACGAGCGAGTGCCGCCCGGTCCCCCCGGTCGCCCCGATCAACACGGGCTTGCCCGCCAACGCGTCCTTGTCGAGCACGTCGAAGAACGACTTGAACAGCCCGCTGTAGGAAGCCGAGAAGACAGGAGTGACGACGATCAGCCCGTCCGCGGAGGTCACGTCGTCGATCGCGGCGGACAGCCCCCGGCCGGGAAAGCCGTTGGTGAAGTTGTGGGCGATCTCGACGGCGAGGTCCCGGAGTTCGACGACCCGCAGATCCACCGCGCCGGGGACCCGGCCGGCGGTCGCGGCCGCCAGCCGGTCGGCCAGCAGCCGCGTGGACGAAGGAACACTCAGCCCCGCCGAGACGACGACGAGCTTCATACCCGGGTCACCTCTTCCTTGGCCGCGGCCACCCGGGCCGCGTGGGTCGGCGCGTCCGGCACGCCGGCCGGACGGTTCTTGGCGAACTCCTCGCGCAACACCGGCACGACCTGTTCGCCGAGGAGGTCGAGCTGCTCCAGGACGGTCTTGAGCGGCAGCCCGGCGTGGTCCATCAGGAAGAGCTGGCGCTGGTAGTCACCGGCGTACTCGCGGAAGGCCAGCGTCTTCTCGATGACCTGCTGCGGCGAGCCGACGGTCAGCGGCGTCTGCTCGGTGAAGTCCTCCAGGGAGGGCCCGTGCCCGTAGACCGGCGCGTTGTCGAAGTACGGACGGAACTCCCGTACGGCGTCCTGCGAGTTGGCCCGCATGAACACCTGGCCGCCGAGGCCGACGATCGCCTGCTCGGCCGTGCCGTGCCCGTAGTGCGCGTACCGCTCGCGGTAGAGCTCGACCATCTGCTTGGTGTGGTCGGCGGGCCAGAAGATGTTGTTGTGGAAGAAGCCGTCGCCGTAGTACGCGGCCTGTTCGGCGATCTCGGGCGAGCGGATGGAGCCGTGCCACACGAACGGCGGGACATCGTCCAGCGGACGCGGGGTCGACGTGAACGACTGGAGCGGTGTGCGGAACTTGCCCTCCCACGTCACCACGTCCTCGCGCCACAGCCGGTGCAGCAGCGCGTAGTTCTCGACGGCGAGGTTGAGGCCCTGCCGGATGTCCTGCCCGAACCAGGGATAGACCGGCCCGGTGTTGCCGCGGCCCATCATCAGGTCGACCCGGCCGTCCGCGAGGTGCTGGAGCATCGCGTAGTCCTCGGCGATCTTCACCGGGTCGTTGGTGGTGATGAGGGTGGTGGAGGTGGACAGCACCAGCTTCTCGGTCTTCGCCGCGATGTAGCCGAGCATCGTCGTCGGTGACGACGGCACGAACGGCGGGTTGTGGTGCTCGCCGGTCGCGAAGACGTCGAGGCCGACCTCCTCGGCCTTCAGCGCGATGGCGACCATGGCCTTGATCCGCTCGCGCTCGCTCGGCTCCCTGCCCGTGGTGGGGTCCGGTGTCACATCACCGACGCTGAAGATCCCGAACTGCATGGTCGCTCACCCTCCATCTTGTTGATTGTTCAACTATACCCTCGAACCACCACCCCTCCCCAGGTATTCCGCCACACCGACGGACCCCCATTCCGTCATCTCGCTTGACCGCACCCCGATCCATGCCTCACATTTACTTGCGTGACACAGATACTGCATGACACAAAAGAAACCTCGGGGCACCCTCCCTCCCGCATCCGCTGGGCGGTCCTCGGCGTCGTCCTCGCCGCAGACGTCCTCGACCTCCTCGACGGCACCATCACCAACATCGCCGCCCCGACCATCGCCCACGACCTCGGCGGCGGCACCGCCCTCATCCAGTGGCTCGGCGCCTCGTACGCCCTCGCGCTCGGCGTCCTGCTCGTCCTCGGCGGACGGCTCGGCGACAAGTACGGCCGCCGCCGGCTCTTCCTGACCGGACTCGCGGGCTTCACCGCCGCCTCGGTCGCCTGCGGCCTCGCACCCACACCGGGAACCCTCGTCACCGCCCGTCTCGTCCAGGGCGCGTTCGGCGCGCTCGTCATCCCGCAGGGCTTCGGCATCCTCGGGGCGACCTGGCCCCGGGACCAGATCGGCAAGGCGTACAGCCTGTTCGGACCGGTGATGGGCCTGTCCGCCGTCGGCGGCCCGATCCTCGCCGGGCTCATCGTCGACGCCGACCTCGCCGGTCTCGGCTGGCGCCCGATGTTCCTCATCAACCTCGTCCTCGGCGGCGCCGCACTCCTCGCCGCCGCCCGCCTGCTCCCCCACGACACCGGCGACCGCGCGACCACCGTCGACGTCCCCGGCTCCGTTCTCCTCGGCGCCACCATGCTCGCCCTGCTCACCGGCATCGTCGAAGGCTCGGCCCACGGCTGGGGCGTGCTCCCCGTCCTGCTCCTGCTCGCCGGCCTCGCGCTCTTCGCGGGGTTCTGCCACCGCCAGCGCACCGCGCCGAGTCCCCTGATCAAGCCCTCCCTCCTGCACAACCGCGGCTTCACCTCGGGACTGGTCATCGGCGTTGTCTTCTTCGCCGCGGTCGCCGGGCTCCTCTACGTCGTCTCCCTCTTCCTCCAGCAGAGCCTCGGCCGCTCCCCCGCGGGCGCCGCGCTCGCCCTGATGCCCCTGTCCGCGGGCATCGTCATCGCCTCGATCGCCTGCTACCGCCTGATCGGCCGCCTGGGCCGCCGCCTCGTCCTCCTGGGCTTCCTGGTCACCCTCGCCGGAACGGCCCACCTCCTCGCCCTGGTCACCGTCTCCGGCACGGACACCGGCGGCTGGGCCCTGGTCCCCCCGCTGCTGGTCATCGGCCTCGGCATGGGCGCCTGCTTCGGCTCGCTCTACGACGTCACCATCGGCGACATCGAACCCGCCGAGGCCGGCAGCGCGGGCGGCTCACTCGGCGCGGTCCAGCAGCTCGCCAACGCCCTGGGCGCCGCCGCCGTCACCACCGTCTACTTCCGAGCCGACGGCGGCGGGACCCACGCCACCACCATGAGCCTCACCGTCGTGGCCGCCATCACCCTCCTGTGCTGCCCCCTCGTACGCCTGCTCCCCCTCAAGGCACCGGAGCAACACCACTGACACTCCACCGGCCCGGGGTCGGACGGCCCTAGGGCACCAGCACCAGCCGGCCACGCAGTCCGCCCTCCGCGAGCCGCACGTGGGCCTTGACGGCCTCGTCGAGGGCGTACGTCCCGGCCACCCGGGTCGCCAGCGCCCCCTCGTCGACGAGCGCCACCAGCTCAGCGAGCCGGGCCCCGTCGGCGGCGACCTCCACGGCACCGGTCCGCACCCCGCGCACGGACGCCGGGTGGGCCCCGGGGATGACGCCCATGAAGGCGCCACCGTCCCGCACCCACTCCAGGGCGTCCGCGCCCAGGATCGCCGCGTCCAGCACGGCGTCCACGCTCCGCGGGGCCACACCGTCCGACACGAACCGGTCCGCCCCCAGGGACCGTACGAGCTCCTCGTCGCCCTCGCGGGCCAGCGCGGTCACGCTCACCCCGAGCCGGGCGGCGAGCTGCACGGCGTACCCGCCGAGCGCGCCCGCGGCCCCGGTGACCAGCAGACTCTGCCCCGGCTCCAGGCCCAGCCCGTCCAGGGCCTGGGCCGCGGTCAGCGCGTTGAGCGGCAGGCTCGCCGCGTGCGCCGCGTCGACCGAGCGGGGCGCCACGGCCACCGCGTCGGCGTCGACCACCACGAGATCGGCGTGCGTGCCGAGAGGCTTGGCGGTCCCGTACGCCAGCGCCACCACCTCGTCCCCCACGTTCCACCCCGAGGCGACCCCGACCGCCTCCACCACACCCGCCACATCCCAGCCGAGTCCCAGCCGCTTCCCGGCGCCCCCGAAGACACCGGCGCGCACCCCGGCGTCCACGGGGTTGACCCCGGCGGCCGCCACCTTGATCCGCACCTGCCGGGCTTCCGGCTCCGGCAGGGCGACCTCGACGATCTCGACGGCTTCCGGACCACCGAACGACGTCACAACCGCTGCACGCATCCCAGCTCACCCCATCTGTAGGTCATCCGCGGGTCTCTCACCCGCCACAACAACCCTAGGAAGAGTTACTATCCATTGGTAAGTAGGCACCTGAAGGTGCGTACGTCACCCGGAGGTGCGTCATGGCGACCACGACAGCGGCCCAGCGGCGCCACCAGGCCCGCGTCGAGTACGACGCGTTCCTCAAGGGCTGCCCCACCAACCAGCTCCTGGACCGCATCAGCGACAAGTGGGTCAGCCTGATCGTGAGCGCGCTCGCCGACGCCGGCGGACCGATGCGCTACAGCGACCTCGGCCGCAAGATCGCCGGAGTGAGCCCCAAGATGCTGACGCAGACCCTGCGGTCACTGGAGCGCGACGGCATCCTCTCCCGCACGGTCACCCCGTCCGTGCCGGTCCGCGTCGACTACGAACTCACGCCGCTGGGCACGAACCTGAGCTGCCTGCTCACCGCCGTCAAGGACTGGGCGGAGCACCACATCGAGGAAGTCGCCGAGGCCCGCGAGCGCTACGACACCTCGCCCGAGGCGTCCTGAAAGTCCCCTGACCGCAGCCGTGCGACCTGCTCGGCGCTGAAGTCGACCGTGCGCCGCATGTGCCCGATGACCAGGGCGACCTCGTCGTCGTCGAGCCCGTCGAACAGGCCGTACCAGCCGGCGCCCAGCCGCTCCCACATGCGCCCGAACTCGGCGATCTTCTCGGGCACGGTCGCCACCAGCACCCGTCGCCGGTCGACCACATCGCGCTCCCGCACCACGTAACCGGCCTTCTCCAGCCGGTCCACCAGCCGCGTGGCCGACCCGGTGGTCAGCCCCGTCATCTCGGCGATCCGTCCGGTGGTCACAGGCCCGTCCTCCAGGCTGAGCAGGTTCACGCACTGCACGTCCGTCGGATGCAGGCCCACGTGATCGGCGAGGGCCTGGTTGAACAGCGCGTACGAGGCCATGTACCGCCGCGAAACGACCGCCAGCTCCCCCAGCAGCCGCCCCCGCGCTTCCCCAGCCGTGGCCATACGGCCCCCTTCCACCAGCCCAGCCAAATCGTACGCCGCACGCCCCGCACCCCCGGAAACGAGCACCCGCCCCACAAGCGTTTCCCCGCCCCACCCTGCCCGCGCCTGGGGCTCCGCGCCGGGGCTGAAATCTGGACCGCCCACGACGCACCCGCAGCCGGGATCCGGCGGAAGGGGCCGTGCCGGTACATCGATGCCCGTCGCCACCGACGCCCACCCCTCACCCAACGGCGACGGGCTGATGC
>NZ_JBSFZS010000249.1:0-5689 GCF_053600395.1 Streptomyces sp. NPDC005070
GCTTGCGCACCGCATGCCAGCAGGCATCGGCACAAGGGCACGGTCCTACTGGCCCTGTACCTCGGCCCTCGCTCAAGTGGCCTGTTGCGCGACGCCACAGGCCGACCCCGGTCCATACCGTGAAGCGGCGATGCGCGGTGGCGGAGGACGTGTCGAACGTCGGCGGCAGATGCCGCCAGGCACAGCCGCTGGTCAGCACGTACACCACGGCGGTGAACACGGCGCGCTCGTCACGCGGAGCGGTCCCGCCACCTTGCGGTCGAGCCGCGAACGACGGCAGTAGCGAGGCAACCAACTCCCAGAGTTCATCGGGAACCAGACGCTTCGACAGATCAGAATCCACGGCCGGCGTCATGCCGCTCGAACACCACGTCACGTGGCACAGCCTTTTATGCCTTGACTGGTGCAGCCGATCTGGCGGCCTGCTCGATCTTCGCGCAGTAGGCGGCGCGGGCTTCCTCATCGATCTGCATCTCGTGTTCGGGGCGCATCCCGGTTCGGCCGTCGACGCCTTCGCGCAGGATGTCGGCGTGCCCGGCATGCCGGTTGGTCTCGCCGAGGACGTGGACCATGATGGCGAACAGGTTCGTGTTGGGATAAGGCTCCGTCCACCAGGGCACCTGGCCGGGGGCGTCGAGGGGAAGCTCGTTGATCGTCGCGTCCGAGTGTTCCCACGTGCGCCGGTAGAACCCGACGATCTGATCGCGCTTCTCGTCCTCGGTCGCCCACAGATCGCTGCCGTCATGGTCCTGCCACCGGGGCAGCGGTTCCGGGGAAGGGCGGTCGAAGACCTCACCGAAGTACCTGGCCTCGACGCTGGCCACGTGTTTGACCAGGCCGAGGAGGTTGGTCCCGGTCGCTGTCAAAGGTCGGCGGGCGTCGTATTCGGACAAGCCATCGAGTTTCCAGAGCAGCGCCTTGCGGTCCCGCCGCAGTCTCCCGTGCAGGTTGTCCTTCGCGAATTCATCGATCATGCGGCATCAGACTGCCATGGGCTGCTCGTGGTCTCAAGATCCCTTACGTGGTCCGCAACGACGTGCGGAGCCGAGACCTGGCCATGCCCGCCGCCCTGAGCAACTGTAAGAAGCTCGCGAAACTTGCCCGTGAGACAACCTTTAAGCGCCATCGAATTCGGTGACGTTCCTTCAGGAATGCGAGTGCGCAGGCATCTTGAACTCACCGTGCCCGGTCTAAAAAAGCATGGACGGCCGGAGGCGTCCGGCTGGAGGGCCATGGTTCCTGGCGCCACGGCCGCCTCCGGCCATGAACTCCAGCTACCCGGAACCGGAAGAACCACCACGTTCATCCCGTGCTCGTCGGGGCGGACATGGGTGGGGCCCGACGCCGTAGCCTCGGGCCCCACCCATGTATGTGTGCTGTTCAGGCCGTCTACCAGCGGTACCAGCGGCCGCGCTTGCCGCCGCTCGCTGCCGGGCGGATCACGAATCCGAGCACCCAGACGATCAGTACGATAACGGCGATCCACCAGAGCGCCTTGAGTGCGAAACCGGCGCCGAAGAGGATCAGGGCGAGCAGAAGAACAAGAAGAATAGGAACCATAGTTATCAACCTCCGGACCATCAAGTGCCCGACAGTCCGATCTTCATTCCTGTGGATCTTATCTATTTCTTAGTACTCCAGCCGTAGATCGTGATCTTCATGCTTGAGCGGCCTGTCGCCGGTAGTGGCTGGTCTGGGATCGGGCCTGGTGGCGGCGTCGCCAGACGGACCAGCCGAGCCGGTGGACAGGGTCAAAGACGGGCCGGTTGACGAGCGTGATGAACAGTCTTTGGATCTCGTTGCAGGTGAGCGGTATCAGCTCGTCGGGTGCGGGGTGGCGGTCGTGTTCATTCGCGCGGACGACGGGGAGGAAGGCGTGTGCGAGCATGGCCAGGGTGACCCGGCGGGACCAGGACGAGTAGCGGCGGACCTGGTGCTCGCCCAGGGCCGCCAGGCCTTTGCCGGACTGGAAAACTCCTCGACCCGCAACCTTGATCCAGCGACGTGCACCAGGGTGGTCAGCGGCACCGCGGCGGGTGCATGGCAGCGGTAGTAAGCGAGTTCGCCGGTGCTGCGGTTGCGGCGGATCAGCAGCTGCCGGCTCCCGGACCAGGGGTCGGTGAGGTCGATGACGGCCCAGTCGTAGAAGCGATGGCCCTTGGCTCCGACCCCCGCGGACAGCTTCTGCCAGGCCCTCTTGGGCACCTTCCTGGCCAGCGTGTCGGCGCGGAACTTCCCGCCGCCTGTGTTGACTTCGTGCGAGCAGGACACCGCGAGGACGTAGCCGGTGCCGCGTTCCTCCAGAGCGGTGCGCAGTCTCGGGTTGCCGCCGTGGACTTCGTCTCCTGCGACCCAGGCGGCCTGGTGGTCGGCGTCCAGGAATCGGGTGACCATGCGAGCGGCAAGCTCTGGCCAGGGTTGTGTAGCGTTTGCCTGCCGTCCTGTGTCTGGAGGACTTGTGCAACGTGGCGAAGTCTGGTGGGTCCAGTTCGACGAGCGGAGGTTGGTCGTACTGCTGTCGGGAGACGACGCGTCCGGGATCCGGGTGATGCAGGTCGTCGCTCCGGCGGGCGTCGACATCAGCGGTCTGGGCATCGAAGTGATGGTCGGCGCCGATGAAGGACTGCCGTTCGAAGGCGTGCTGCGGCTCGCGTTCCCGCGTCCGGGCTTCACCCCGTGCACGTGGCTGACCACTGTGTCCCGGGACGACCTGATAGAGCGGGCAGCCGTTCTGTCCTCCGTGAAGCTCAGCGAGATTGACGATGCCCTCCGACTCGCTGAACAAGCGCAGGAGCGGACTCCGACAACGACCGCGAAGCTCAGCGAGATACGGGACGCCCTCCGTCGCGGTGAACTCGGGTAGACGGAGAAGGTGCAGACGCCAGCGACGGCATGGGCGATCTCGGGCGAGATGATCGACGCTGGCCACCTGTCGGCTCTGCGCCCCTCACCATCGAGATCACGATCTACGGCTGGAGTATTAGGCAGCCTCCGGTCGCGGCCTCCTCGGTCTTCGAGGAGTGCTGGCGCTGGGAGTGCTCGCTGACCTGGGTGCCGCGCCGCTGTACCACCCCCACGGCGCTCAGTGACCAGACGATCCCGCGCGGCGACCTGATCTGCGTCAACCTCGCCTCGGCCAAGCGTGACGAGGCCCGGTGGATTCACCCGGAGCGCTCCGATCCCCAGCGCGAGCCGCTGCCGAGCCTGGCCAGTCGACGTGGCTCTGCCCACCGATCGACGGGATGGGTTCTGGACGCGGACGGTCCGGCCGGACGCGGCTTCCGCTCACCCAGACGGCTCGGAATTCGCGTCGTGTCGTCCAGAAGCCCTGTCCTGCCCCACCACCACACGCTCCTGCCGGCACCCCCGATCACCGGATCGTCGCCACCCGCAAACGAGTCCTGCTCATCAACTCAGCGGCCACGAGAGCAGAGGGCGCAGGGACTTGACTCAGGTCGCTGGGCCGACGACCGACACGTCCCAGGAACGGGGTCGAGCGAGCGCCTGCCACTCGTCCCGGAGCAGGGCCAGCACCGCGACGTCGTACCGGCGGCCCCGATGCAGGCAGGCAGAGCGGCGTACCCCTTCCTGAACGAACCCGGCCCTGGCCAGGACGCCGAGAGCCGCGCTGTTGGTGGTGTGGGTGACGGCCTGGACGCGGTGCATGGGCAGTTCACCGAAGGCGAGGTCGACCAACGCGTCCACGGCGTCCGTGCCATGGCCCCGGCCTCGGTGGTCCGGGCTCAGCATCAGCATGATCTCGGCCGTGCCGTCGACCAAGTCCTGGTCGGTCAGGGCGATATGGCCGATCGGCGTGCCGTCAGGGAGCAGGACGAGGAAGTCGTCGCGGTCGTGCTCGTCGCGATCCCGCTCGATGCGCTCGCGCACGGCGGAAAGGGCACGCGGCCACATGCCGACCTCGTGGGCCGCCACAGGGTCGGCGCGCCACGCGTGGACAAGCTCCGCATCGTCGACGTCGAGCGTTGCCAAGGCGACGTCCCTGCCCCGCCAGCAAACCTCCCGAGGCGACCCAGCGTCCCTGCCGTACACTTCCTCGTCCGCAACACACCCGGTCACAGACTCTGCTGCGTCCTCGATCATGTTCGGAGGCTACGGGCCGCCGAGGCCGGCGGGCCAGTCATTTCCGTTCCCTCGGAAGGCCCGCTGCGTGAGAGAGAACCAAGCGGTCGTCAAAGCTCCCAGCCGTCCTCACCACCAGGGCCGACCGTGATGGAAGCTACTCCGTGTCCGGTCAGATGCCAGGACTCGAACTCTGGATCCGGGCCGATCCAGAGCCCGGCACCGTCTTGAAAGTCGATGACCAGGACACCGTGCTCGCGGACATCGACCGCCGTGAGCGTCTGCCCGAACAGCGCCAGAACGGGGGCGAGGTTCACGCCCGTGCCGGGGTCGAGTTCGTGCCATTCACCAGTGGCATCCCGGAACAGGAACGGCGTCTCCAGTACCAACTCGGCATCCAGTCGGTAGCCCTCATCAGGATCGAGAGCGCAAAGACTCAGCCGCACTTGGTAGTCGAAGGCTGTGCGCTCCACTTGAGCACCGATCAAGGCGCTGGGGACCTTCACCCGGCCTCCCTTCCGCGACGTATGACAGCCCGACAGCGTAAGCACGTGCCCCCGGCGCGCCCTTTCGACCCCGTAGCTGAAGGCCCGCAGGTGCGGTTGCCGCAACAGATGCGAAAACATGTTGGCGGACTGCCGGCGAGCTGCGACGATGCGTCTGTTTCCCAGGCGGAGGTCATTTGTTCGTTTTCGTGTGTGGGGGTTGCGGCGCCGAGTTGACCACCCCGCTGTCTCAGGTCTCACTGCCCGTCCACGCCCGTCAGACGTACGGGAACGGGGCCCAGCTTCCGGTGCTCATGGAGTCAGGAACGTTCGCCGTGGACCCGGACCCCTGGGGAGGACCGTGGCGGATGTGGGACGAGATCGATCCGGCCGAGGCGGAGGCACGCGGCATCTATGCGCCCGTCTACGCCCTTTCCGACAGCACGCCCGGGGCGAGTGTCATCGCGCCCGGTGATGTCAGTGGAACCCGGCTGATTCCGGAGAAGCGTGGCGGTGCCTGCTGTGGCCTCGACGGAGCCGACGGCTGCAACATGGCCTGCGAGGCATGCGACCTGCCGGTGGCGTCCAGGGTCGACGACTGCTCGCTCTGGCAACAGGTGCGGCTCGGCCCGGACGCCGTGCGCCGAGTCCGCCTGGACGGCGTCCACGCTACGCCCCTCTCCTGGGCGGAGCTGGCAGAGACGACTGAGGGAACGCCCCCGTTCGAGCCGATTGCCACGTGGGGAGGACGGATGGGGTCGAACCACTACTGGTCGTGGAGTCCGCGGTGGGCGGCGGCAATCGGCCAGGCGCTCGCCCACCTGCTGGTCGCCTCCCAAGGGCAGCCGGTGAAGGTTCCCGGCGGACTGACCGCGGACGTCTTCCAACGCGCGCTCGACGCCCTGCTGCCCGCAGGCCCCCAGAAGCAACGCGCCGTCCTGGCCGGACCGGGACAGCCCTCCCCGGACGCGGGCGCCGACATCCTCCTCGTACCGGTCCATCCCCGGACGGGCCAGACCTGGACCCCCGCCGGCCCGACCGCGTCGGCGTACCTGGTGGCGGCATGCCTCACGGGCGCCGTGAACGTCGTCCGCACCGAGATGACGCCCGATGATGGCCTGTCC
>NZ_JBSFZS010000250.1:0-5614 GCF_053600395.1 Streptomyces sp. NPDC005070
ATTTTTGGCACGCTGTTGAGTTCTCAAGGAACGGACGCTTCCTTTGTACTCACCCTCTCGGGCTTTCCTCCGGGCGCTTCCCTTCGGTCTTGCGTCTCCGACTCTACCAGATCTTTCAGGACCTGATTTCCTCGGTGCTTTTCAGGTAATCCGCTTTCGCGTTTCCCTTTCCAGCGGCTCCGACTTTATCAGATTCTCTGAGTCGGAATTTCCACCCGGTTCGGGGCTGCCTCCGGAGCATGAAGCTTCGGGGTTCCCGTTCAGGCGGAGACGTAAACGTACTGGAGCGGGCCGCCCCGATGCAAATCGAGGCGGCCCGCTCCTGGTTGAGACCCTGCCGGCGGTCAGACCTCGACGACGACCGGGAGGATCATCGGGCGTCGGCGGTAGTTGTCGGACACCCACTTGCCCAGCGTGCGGCGGATGAGCTGCTGAAGCTGATGGGGCTCCACGACACCGTCCTGGGCCGACCGCTCAAGCACTTCCGTGATCTTCGGGATGACGTCGGCGAAGACGGCATCGTCGATTCCGGAACCGCGTGCCTGCACATGCGGGCCGCCCGTGAGCTTGCCGGTGCTGGCGTCCATCACCACGAAGACCGAGATGATGCCCTCGTCGCCGAGGATCTTGCGGTCCTTGAGCGTGGGCTCGCCGACGTCACCGACCGAGAGGCCGTCCACGTACACGTACCCGGCCTGGACCTTGCCGGAGATCTTCGCCTTGCCCTCGATCAGGTCGACGACGACGCCGTCCTCGGCGATCACGATCCGGTCGTGCGGGACACCCGTCAGGGCACCCAGCTCGGCGTTGGCACGCAGGTGGCGCCATTCGCCGTGCACCGGCATCAGGTTGCGCGGCTTGCAGATGTTGTAGAAGTACAGCAGCTCGCCCGCGGAGGCGTGGCCCGAGACGTGCACCTTGGCGTTGCCCTTGTGGACGACGTTGGCGCCCCAGCGGGTCAGACCGTTGATGACGCGGTAGACCGCGTTCTCGTTGCCCGGGATCAGCGACGACGCGAGGATCACCGTGTCGCCCTGGACGATCCGGATCTGGTGGTCGCGGTTCGCCATCCGGGAGAGAGCGGCCATCGGCTCACCCTGGGATCCCGTACAGACGAGGACGACCTCGTGGTCCGGAAGGTCGTCGAGCGTCTTGACGTCGACGACCAGACCCGGCGGGACCTTCAGATAGCCGAGGTCACGCGCGATGCCCATGTTGCGGACCATCGAGCGGCCGACGAAGGCGACCCTGCGGCCGTACTCGTGGGCGGTGTCGAGGATCTGCTGGATGCGGTGCACGTGGCTGGCGAAGCTCGCCACGATGATGCGCTTGCCGGCGTTCGCGAAGACCTGGCGCAGCACGTTCTGGATGTCGCGCTCGGGCGGGACGAAGCCCGGGACCTCGGCGTTCGTGGAGTCCGAGAGGAGAAGGTCGATGCCTTCCTCGCTCAGCCGGGCGAACGCGTGCAGGTCGGTGAGCCGGCCGTCCAGCGGGAGCTGGTCCATCTTGAAGTCGCCGGTGTGGACGACCATGCCCGCGGGGGTGCGGATGGCGACCGCGAGGGCGTCCGGGATGGAGTGGTTGACCGCGACGAACTCGCAGTCGAAGGGGCCGATGCGCTCGCGGTGGCCCTCGGCCACTTCGAGCGTGTAGGGCCGGATGCGGTGCTCCTGGAGCTTCGCCTCGATGAGCGCGAGGGTCAGCTTGGAGCCGATCAGCGGGATGTCCGGCTTCTCGCGGAGCAGGAAGGGCACGCCACCGATGTGGTCCTCGTGGCCGTGCGTGAGCACGATGCCCTCGATGTCGTCGAGGCGGTCCCTGATGGACGTGAAGTCCGGCAGGATCAGGTCGATTCCGGGCTGCTCCTCCTCGGGGAAGAGCACTCCGCAGTCGACGATCAGCAGACGGCCTCCGTACTCGAAGACCGTCATGTTCCGGCCGATCTCGCCGAGACCGCCGAGCGGGGTGACCCGCAGGCCGCCCTTCGGGAGGACCGGCGGTGCACCGAGTTCAGGATGCGGATGACTCAAAAGACTCTCCTCACCACGCGCGCCACGTACCTGGCAAGGCACGTGGCGCGCGTGACGTTCGTGCAGTAGCTGTTGTGTGGGGTGCAGGCCCATGGCCTGCGTTCAGGCGTATTCAGTTGTGAAGTCTGTGGTTAGAGCTCTACCCCGCCGGCGCCAAGATCGATCTTGAGCTGGCTGGTCTCCTCGGGCGACAGTTCGACCATCGGGGCGCGGAGCGGACCGGCGGGCAGGCCCTGGAGGGCGAGCGCGGCCTTGGTCGTCATGACGCCCTGGGTGCGGAACATGCCGGTGAAGACGGGGAGCAGCTTCTGGTGGATCTCGGTGGCCTTCTGGACGTCCCCCGAGAGGTACGCGTCGAGCATGGCGCGCAGGTCCGGGGTGACGACGTGACCGACCACGGAGACGAAGCCCACCGCGCCGACCGAGAGCAGCGGCAGGTTCAGCATGTCGTCGCCGGAGTACCACGCGAGGCCGGAGCGGGCGATGGCCCAGCTCGCGCGGCCGAGGTCTCCCTTGGCGTCCTTGTTGGCGACGATACGCGGGTGCTCGGCGAGCCGCACCAGAGTTTCGGTGTTGATCGGTACGCCGCTGCGGCCGGGGATGTCGTAGAGCATGACCGGCAGTTCGGTCGCGTCGGCGATGGCCGAGAAGTGCCGGTACAAGCCCTCTTGCGGGGGCTTGTTGTAGTACGGCGTCACGGTGAGCAGGCCGTGCGCGCCGGCCTTCTCCGCGTCGCGGGCGAGCTCGATGCTGTGGCGGGTGTCGTTCGTGCCGACGCCGGCGACGATGTGGGCGCGGTCGCCGACCGCCTCCAGCACAGCGCGTACGAGCTCCGATTTCTCCGCGTTGCTGGTGGTCGGGGACTCACCGGTGGTGCCGTTGATGATCAGGCCGTCGTTGCCTGCGTCCACCAGGTGGGTCGCGAGCCGCTGAGCGCCGTCGAGGTCGAGTCCGCCGTCCGCCGTGAAGGGCGTGACCATGGCGGTGAGGACCCGCCCGAAGGGGGTCTGCGGAGTGGAGGTCGGAGCCATGGGTAATACGCTACTCGCTGCTCACCCCGTGGTCTGCCCTCGGGGACCACGACAAAGCATGACAAAGGTGGAACCCGGCACTGCCTGCTCGGGGGTTCAAGCAGTGCCGGGTCCGTTTGATCAGGCTAGATGAACTTCGCGAAATGCCGCAATCGGGACACTTCAGTCGGCTGAACCGTACATCTGTGCCGGACCGGTGCGCGGTGGCGTGTTACGGCGCCACGCGCCCGTTGGCGTTGTAGGCCGCGTGCGTGAGAGGCATGAGCCCGGCCCACTCGGCCTCCATCTTCTCCGCGACCATCTCGATCTCCCGCTGCGGGAACGACGGCACCTTGGCGAGCTCGTGCTGGGTGCGCAGTCCGAGGAAGTGCATCAGCGAACGGGCGTTGCAGGTGGCGTACATCGAGGAGAAGAGTCCGACCGGAAGGGTGGCGCGGGCGACCTCGCGGGCGACGCCGGCCTTCAGCATCTCCTGGTACGCGGCGTAGGACTGCCGGTAGGACTCCTCCATGGCCGTGGTGACGGTCCTGTGCTGCTCGGGGGTGCCCTCGACGAACTCGTACTTGCCGGGGCGGCCCTGCTGGACCAGCTTGCGGTCCTCGGCGGGCACGTAGAAGACCGGCTCCAGCTCCCTGTAGCGCCCGGATTCCTCGTTGTACGACCAGCCCACGCGGTGCCGCATGAACTCGCGGAAGACGAAGATCGGCGCGCTGACGAAGAAGGTCATCGAGTTGTGCTCGAAGGGGCTGCCGTGACGGTCCCGCATCAGGTAGTTGATCAGGCCCTTGGAGCGCTCGGGGTCCTTCTGCAGTTCCTCCAGCGACTGCTCACCGGCGGTGGAGACGCGGGCGGCGAACAGCACGTCGGCGTCGGAGGCCGTGTGCTTGATCAGCTCGACGGTGACATCGCCGCGGAAGCTGGGCTTGAGGTCGTCGGCTGGGGTGTCGGTCACGGTGCGCGGGGTCCTTCCCATCACTGGCTCGGGCGGCGACCACTCTACGGCCCGGTACCGACAACGGGCGTTCGGTGCCGTGCCGCGACATTCGGCGGCGAACTTCTGCGAATTCGGTGATTCCGGGCACCTCTTGTAACGTTCGCCCGTCTGTATGAGTGAGAGCGACGTGTTCGAGAGGTTCGCGCCGCTTGCCATCGGATCGCCCGGATCACGTCACCGTGCCCGTACGCCCCCAGAGGAGAAGCACCGCCCATGTCCCGTCGGCGCGAGCCCGTCCCGTTCGCCTTCACCGCCGAAGCCGACTCCTTCCGCAGCAATGTCGCTCCGCCGCCGCGTGAGCGGTCCTCCGCCGGGCAGATAGCCGGCCGGTGGCTCTTCGGCCTCACCCTGGCCGCCGGGATAGCCGGATCCCTGATAGTCGGAATGCCCGCCCTGTCACAGGATCCGTCACCTGCGCAGACGCAGCACTCCGTGGCGTCGGACGGCCGCTGACTCTTCCGGACCCCCGAGGGTGGTGGGCCGGCAACCGGCTCGATAACCTCACCGGGCACTGCCCGTGTGTGGATCGAGTGAGGATCAAACGTGCCCCTGCCCTTTCTGACGGCGGACCGCGCCTTTGACGAGGCGGCGGGGGACGTCGCGCTTCCCTTCGACGACCGCGACCGCTGGCGGCGCCCCTACCGGCCCGGCCCCTGGCGGGTGGGCGCGGCCGCGCTCGTCCTGCTGCTCGCCTCGTACGTGCTCGTCGCCGCCGTGATCATCGCCGTCACCGGGACGCCGACCGGTGCCGCGGCCTGCATGGCCGCCGCGGCGGTCGTCATCCTGTGCGCGCTGCGGCTGCTGCGCATGGGGGTGTGGGTCAGCGCCCGAGGGCTGCGCCGGGTGGGCTTCTTCGTCACGCGGACGATTCCGTGGAAGCGGGTCGTGGCGGTGCGCACGGTGCAGCAGCCGGTGCGCTGGCTGGGGCTGCCGCGCACCGTCCAGGGCCAGGCGCTGACGCTGGTGAGCGCGGACCACGCGCCCGGGGAGGTGCCGCCGCTCATGACCACGCACAACGCCGACTTCCTGGCGCGTACCGAGGCCTTCGACCGGGCGGCGGACGTCGTCGAGGTGTGGGCCGACGAGTACCGCCGGGCCTGAGGTTCACGGAGAGACATCACGGCGAAGGGGCCGGTCCGCGCAGGATGCGGGCCGGCCCCTTCGCCGTACGACCTGGTCAGGCTTCCAGGGTCCGGCCCTCGTGGAGGGCGATGGCCCGTTGCATGGCCTTGCGGGCGCGCGGGGTGTCGCGGGCGTCGTGGTAGGCCACGGCGAGACGGAACCAACTCCGCCAGTCGTCCGGGGCGTCCTCGGTCTCGGCCTTGCGGCGGGCGAAGACCTCGTCGGCCGAGTCGCGGTCGATACGGCCGCCCTCGGTACGCCGCAGCTCGTCGACGGGCAGTCCGCCCTCGGCGTCGAGCACGCCGGCGAGCCGGTTGGCCTTCCGGACGAACTGGGTGTTCTGCCAGAGGAACCAGATGCCGATGACCGGCAGGATCAGCACCGCGACACCGAAGGTGACGGTGATCAGGGTGCCGTTCTGGATGAGCAGCACGCCC
>NZ_JBSFZS010000251.1:0-5610 GCF_053600395.1 Streptomyces sp. NPDC005070
ACACGATGTACAGACCGGCCCAGAACGGGCGATCGCCCCTCCAGCTACGGAAGTTCCGCCGGAACACCTGAACTGGAGGATGCGCAGCGCCAGCGGGTCGTCTTCCCGCAGGCGGGCAAGGGCGACGTTCCATGCAGCGGCCACGGATAGTTCGTAGTGCTGCGGAGGAGTCACAGAAAGGAGCTCTGAGTACCGCTCCTCGAAGAGCTCAAGATACTCCCCGACCGGCATGGCGGTTTCGAGCAGCCAGGCGGACGCCTGCTCCAAGGCGAGCGGCAGGTCGCCGAGAGCGTCGGCCAACATGTCGGCGTCACGGGGGCCGATCCGGTCGTTGCGCCGCAGCAGCAGCTCCACGCTCTCCTGCCGTGAGAAGACGTCCAACTCCAACGTGTTGGCGACGTGCACCCATTGAGTGTTGCGAGAGGTGACCAGAACACGTCCGGGGCCTGCGAGCGGCAAGAACGGCCATACCGCCTCGACGTTTTCGGCGTTGTCGAAGACCAGCAGCCAGCGTTGCCACAGGTCCCCGGTCCTCAGGGCCTCCAGTAACGCGGGTACCGCCGACTGTATCGCGTCGCCGGAGCCGAGCGGGATGCCCAGCCGGTGGACGATCTCCTGTACCGCGGCCACGATCTGCGTGGGGTGTTCGGCCGGGATCCAGCAGATCACGTCGTGGGCGTGACTGTGCCGGTAGATGTACTCGAAGGCGAGTTGCGACTTGCCCACAGCACCCATGCCGATCAAAGCGTCGATGGATGCCATGGGCCCATCGCTTTTCAACCTGGCCTCCAGGAAAGCGAGTTCAGAAACGCGGCCTGTGAAGTACCGGTTTCGCGGGGGCACTCCGTACCAGACGGTCGAAGGACGCCGTGCGCCGGCCGAGGGCGTTGTGAGAGTGGACGTTTCGACGGCGAGTTCTCGTGGCACCCGAGCTTCCGCTACCGATACCTCCATGACCGGTCCGCCGCGCTGCGCCACATCCGGATGGCCCACCGAGCTGATGCTGCTCGGCGGGCGCCGTTTCGCAGGGACGCGGGGCGGGCCGGACAGAGCCCGAATCACAGTCTGCGAGAGCTGCAGGTAGGGGGTATTGCCCTCGATGTGTGCGGGGAGCGCCGCATCCTCGCCGCGAAACACCCGGAGTTGATATGCCAGTGTTTCGAGCTGGGCCTGGTCGGTGACGATCGCGTGGGCCCGCTCCACAGTTCGATAGGTGTCCGCTCGGCTTCCGAAACCGAGCAGGTGCTCGCGGACGCCGGGCGCGAAGGCGAAGTCGAGCCCTGAGTTCTCCGCCGCGTTGCCCGGCGCCGCACGCAGCAGGCCTGAGGCAAGCAGCTCCCCGAGATCTCCCGGGCCGAAGCCCGGCTGCAGGAGAGGAATGAGCTCGTGGAGGATGGTCTCGGAGAGCGGAAGCGAGGCGAGTTTGACGGCCGCCGAGAACGCTGTCGGTGAGATTTGGGCGCGGGCGCGACGGACGAACCGCTCGTCGCTCGGATCGGATACCGATGCTGGCGCGGCAAGGTGGTGGAGGCTGTCGAGGGATTCGGGGGCGAGCATCACTGGCAGGGTGAACGGCCGCTGGGTACGCCGTCCGGCAACGAGCCGCGCCCAGGGGTTCAGGAAGCGTGGGTCAAGGCGTAGGACGGGGACCAGCGGCTCCAGCAGGTCCTCCTCGTCGTCGAGGCCGTCGTCGTACAAGTCGTCGCTGTGCTCGTCGAGTTGGAGAAGGCCGGTGTTGCCGGGTGTGGAGGCGGCCCGGTGCAGTGGTACCGGGCGTGCCGGGATGCCGGTCAGCTGCCAAGCCCGGTCGGGCAACAGGTTCACTACCGCGGTCGTGTGGACGCGGGCTACGTCGCGCACTAAGGCTGCGGCCGAGCCCTCTCGCCAGGCCCGGCCGATGCCGTCGGTCAGGACCAGGACGAGGCTGGCGCCGCCTGGAGCACCGAGTGCGCGAGGTGAGACCTCGTGGGCCCGGTTGCGCAGGGTGAGTGGTTCGTCGATGACGGAGGTGTCGAGTGTCAGAGTGCGCACGGAGGCGAAGGCGTCGATGCGCGCCAGCAGTTCGGTGAACTCCGCACAGGTTCTGCGCCACAGCCGCATCGTGGGGCTGGTGTCGACGATGAGCGTGGCCTCGCTCCACGGGCGGCTGCGGGCAGGCCGGAATACCGGCAGCCAGAAGTCGTTCTCGGCGGCCTGCCGGGCGGTGGCGTCCTCGTCGAACAGCCGGTGGCGACTCTGGTCGCTGGGCGTACGAAGGGGCCGCAGCGCGCGTGCCAGAGCCAAGGGGCCGGCGAGCGCGGGCCGGCCGATGGAGCGGGTCTCCGAAGGCGAGGCGGACACCGGTGCCCCGTCGGCGGAGTGCGCGGAGGGACGGGGTCGGCCGACCTCTGCGACGCGCTCGGGGACGGCTTCGGGCGCAGGTTGTGGCGTGGAGGGCAGGGCGTCGGCCTCGGTGTCCGGCAGGCCCGTGTCGGGAACCGGCCGGGGACCCGGAGGTGTGTTTGGTTCCGTGTCGCTGCTCGGGTCGGGGGATCCGTCCGCGGGGTGCGAGGTGGTGCCGAGCGGGCGATCGAGTGCGCCGCCTCGCTGGCGGACGATGCTCGTCAGCCACATCGCCTCGGCGATCTCCGTCGCCGTCAGATTGCCGGAAGGCTCGCCTTGTTGCTCGGTCACACCCCGCCTCCCACCGTGCTCGAACTCGCTCCTGCCCGTCCACGCGGATCGTCGTAGAACACGGTGAACGCCGGCTCTGTCAGTAGTCCGAGAGGCGCCGCCATACGGCGGCCATCAGCTCGTCCCATCGTGGACCTTGCGGCGGGTGTCCTCCTGCGGTCATGAGATGGACGGCGTTCAGCAGTTGGTCGGCGGCAAGCCCGCCCGATGCAGCGCTCTGCTGGTGGAAGTGCACGATCAGGTCACGTGCTCTGTCGGCGACCTCGGGGGAGAAGTGCGCAGCCACCATTGCCGCCAGCTCGTGTGTGTCGGGCTGCGGGATGTCTAGCCGCACGCAGCGGCGCAGGAAGGCCGGGGGGAACTCACGCTCTCCGTTGCTGGTGATCACGACGATGGGAAAGGCCCGGCAGCGCACCCGGCCGCTGTCGACCGGGGCTCTGCTCTCCGGGTCGTGTGTGCGGACTTCGGCGACCCGTGTGCCGGTGACGGACCGCACCAGTTCGGGTACTTCGAACGTGCCCTCCTCCAGCACGCTCAGCAGATCGTTGGGCAGGTCGATGTCGCTCTTGTCCAGTTCGTCGACGAGCAGGACGCGGGGCCGTTCGTAGGGCAGCAGGGCAGTTCCGAGAGGGCCGAGGCTGAGGAAGTCGCCGACGGAGGGCGGGTCTTGTGCGACGGGAGAGTCGGGCGTCTCGCCGGGAGCGCCGATCGTGGCCCGCCAGGTAGCCGTGGCCTGCACCCTCCCGATGGCGTCGTAGGTGTAGAGGCCGTCCTGGAGTGTGGTCCGGCTGGTGACCGGCCAGTACAGGACACGTCCCAGACCGAGTTCGTGGGCGATGCGGTAGGGCAGGGTGGACTTGCCCGAGCCGGGTCTGCCGGTCACGAGAAGCGGCCGGCGCAGGTATAGGGCGGCGTTGATGATGGAGAGCTGCTTCTCGTCGGTTCGGGCGGTGGGCGTGTGTGTGCCCAGCCGCCGCCGCGTCTCCGACCGGTCCTCGAACGGCGGGGGCAGCACGGGACCGCCGTCGAAGTCACGCCACGGCGGAGGCGGCGGCAGGGCGTCGATCCCGTCGGGGCGGGGCGCCCCGGTGCCCCGGTAGATTCCCCACCCCTGATCTGACGGGTCGGCGGTCTGGCGGCCGAAGACATCGGCAGTCACGTGCTACCCCCTTCCTTCACCGGCCGGGCCGTGGCCGGACGGTCCTGCGACACATCGGTCGTGTGGGTTTCATCTTGGCGAAGAATCGCGCGGTGATCGGCGGAACTGCAGCTTTCGGTAGTCGACTTCAATCGGCCTGCCGTCTTTCGAACCGTGGACGGTGCGGCCCCGAAACCGCGTCCAGGACCGTGTCCCGCACCCGGTGGAAGGCCGCCGACTCCGGTGTGGCCGGGGTGGTGATCAGGCGCCGTGCGCTCTCAGCGGGCAGGCTGTCCCAGCCGCGGACGTCGACGACTCCGAGATCCCGGTCGAGGTGGCGCACCGCGTCTTCGAAGAGCCGCACCGTGTCGGCCCGGGTCGCCGAGGACAGCAGCAACTTGCGTACTCCGTCGGGGAAGTCGAAGGTGACCTGGTCATACCGGCGTATGGACTCCCGGCCCACGACCGGAACCAGCAACCCGGCGACGAAGAGCTCCGAGAGCAGGTGCGGAGCAGATCCGGGGATCAGCCGGGATTGCACACGATGCATCACGGCGAGGTTCAGAGGTACCGCGGCCAGGGCCCTGGCCAGGCGACGTGCCCACTGCGTGCCGGCGTTGTCGAAGTCCTCCACCAGGTCGGCGGCCGATGCCGGGGCGTTGTGCGGTGCGGTGGGATCCGCTTCGTCCATGTCGTCCGCGTCCCGGGGCACCAGTACGGCGGGCAGGTACGTCCAGCCGTTCGCGCCTCCGGTCAGGAAGTGGGCCCACTGCTTGAGATGATCCTCTTGGAGAGCCAGGACGGGCACCGGGAAGACTCCCGGGCGAGCTCCTTCCCAGTGGGTCAGCCGAGAAGGGGCGCCGTCGGCGCCTGTGGGCAGCAGCGTCAGCGGTTCGGGGCGCACGCCCGTGCTCGGCCACAGCGTGTCGTCCACGAGGTGGATCACTGCGAGGGAATGGTCTTGGCCAAGGACATGGAGATGCCGGTCCAGGGCGCCGCGGTGCCAGGCGGAGGCGATGCCGTCGGTCAGGACCAGCAGCGGGCCGGGCCGCACGTGTTCGGGCGGGACAGCGTTGGGCTGCGGTCCGCGGGTGTCGAACTCGATCGCGCGTTCCTGGCGGCACAGGCCGTGCTGGTTGAGCATCTCCACCAGGCCTTGCACGATGTGATGCCAGACCTCCATGGACAGCGCATTGTCGACGGCGACGGTCATTTCCCAGCGTCCCCTCGCCCCCGGGCCGTAGTGACGTTCCTCGGCCAGGAACGCCTCGTCGTCGGACCAGTCCGCGGGCGGGCTCTCCAGGAGGGTGTCGAGCGCCCGCAGGACCTGCCGTTCTCTGAGCAGGCCTGCGCCGGGTGTGCTGCGGCGCGGTTCTGGCGAACGCTCCAGAGCGCGGGCCATCACCCAAGACCGGTGGGGCCCGTCCCTGTCATCGCGCGGTACGTTCACAGCCCGCTCCACACCGGCTGGCGGTTGGGATCGTCCCAGAGCAGCACGAGTCTTTCGCCGGTCCGGGAGTGGCGGCGCAGGTCGAGCAGCCGGGACGGCAGGTCTGCCAGACGGCCGGGGGAGAGCAATTCCTCGGCTGCGTCGCGGAAGTCCGGCCGTGAACAGTCCTCGATGTCCCAGAGCAGGAACGGGATGCCGTGGCTGAGGGCGGTGCGCACCTCGCGTTCGCCCTGCCCGTCGCCGGCGCGCGGTGGCTGGCTGAGCACGCAGCCCACCAGCCGAGGAGATCCCCGCCTGGCACGAGATCCTCAACACCGACACCGGGCGGTACGGCGGCGGCGACGTCACC
>NZ_JBSFZS010000252.1:0-5606 GCF_053600395.1 Streptomyces sp. NPDC005070
GTGAGGTCGTTGCCGGCGCCGAGGTGGTGCAGCAGCACCGCGAGCGCGGCCTGGGCGACCATGGGCGCGGTGGCGCCGTGCCGGGCGGCCAGGCGGCCGATCCCGGCGACGACGTCGGGTTCCAGTTCGAGGTCGACATGGCCGCCGCGGTGGGACGCCGACGTCGGGCGCGGCCGGTCCAGGGGAAGCTGCACCGGCTGCGGTACCCCGGCCAGCTCGCCGCGCCAGTAGTCGAGTTGTTCGAAGGCGACGCTGTCGGGGTCGTCGTCCTCGCCCAGCATCCGCCGCTGCCAGAGGGTGTAGTCCTTGTACTGCACCGCCAGGGGCTGCCAGTCGGGTGCCCGGCCGCGGCCGCGGGCGGCGTAGGCGTCCAGCAGGTCCCGCAGGAACGGGGCCATCGACGCGCCGTCCGCGGCGACGTGGTGGAAGACGAACACCAGCACGTGCTCGTGGGCGGAGAGGCGGAAGACGCGGGTGCGCAGCGGCAGGTCCGCGTCGAGTTCGAAGCCTTCGCCCACGAAGTGCCGCATCGCCTCGTCCACCGCGTCGGCGGCCACGTCGAGGACCGAGAAGGCGAGGTCGGCCTCGCCGGGGGGCAGGATGCGCTGCTCCGGTGTGCCGTCCTGCCTCTCGACGAGCAGGGTGCGCAGGCTCTCGTGCCGGGTGGCGACGTCCTGCACCGCCGCGGCCAGGGCGGCGGTGTCCAGCGGCCCCTCCAGGCGCAGCACGAAGGGGATGTTGTACGTCGCGGACGGCCCTTCCAGCCGGTGCAGGAACCACAGCCGGCGCTGGGCGAAGGACAACGGGATCATCGAGCTACTCCTCAACGTTCATCTGTCGGAGCTGGAGGCGGTTCGACCTGCCCGACTTCTCGATCCGGGCCGCCAGTTCGGCGACGGTGGGGCTGCGGAAGACGGTCGTGACCTTCACGTCGACGCCGAGCTCGTTGCGTATGCGGCCGACCAGCCGGGTGGCCAGCAGCGAATGCCCGCCGCTGTCGAAGAAGTCGACGTCGATGCCGACCTCGTCCGCGCCGAGCAGTTCGGCGAACAGCCGGCACAGGACTTCCTCGTTGTGGTTGCGCGGTCCCCGCCCGGTGGCGGTCTCGGCGCGGTCCGGGGCGGGCAGGGCGCCCCGGTCGAGTTTCCCGCTGGGTGTCTGGGGCAGTTCGGCCAGCGGTACGAGCGCGGTGGGCACCATGTACTCCGGCAGCCGCTCCTTGGCCAGGGCGGTCAGGGCCGCGAGGTCCAGGGCGGCCGCCCGGATGCCGGGGGCGGGTACCAGGTAGGCGACCAGGCGCTGGTCGCCGGGGCGGTCCTCGCGCACCAGGGCCACCGCGCTGTCCACGTCGGGGTGCGCGGCGAGTGCCTGTTCGATCTCGCCGAGCTCGATGCGGAAGCCGCGGACCTTGACCTGGAAGTCGGAGCGGCCGATGTATTCGACCTGGCCGTCCTCGCTCCAGCGCACGACGTCGCCGGTGCGGTACATGCGTGCGCCGGGCGGTCCGAAGGGGCAGGCCACGAAGCGGCCGGCGGTCAGGGCGGTCTGTCCGAGGTAGCCGCGGGCGAGCTGGTCGCCGGCGAGGTACAGCTCGCCGGTGACTCCCGCCGGCAGCGGGCGCAGGGCCGCGTCCAGGACGTAGACCTGGGTGTTCCACACCGGTGTGCCGATCGGCAGCCGGCCGCTGCCGGGCACGTACCGGTGGGCGGTGACCTCGACGGCGGCCTCGGTGGGCCCGTAGAGGTTGTTGGCGGTGCAGTTCGGCAGCAGTTCGGTGAACCGCTGGGCCAGCGCGGGCAGGAACGCCTCGCCGGCGACCTCGATCCAGCGCAGGCCGGTGCAGTCCTTGGCGGCGGGTTCGGCGACGAACGCCTCCAGCAGGGAGGGCACGAAGTCGGCGCCGGTGACGTGTTCGCAGCGTATCAGGTCCGCCAGGTAGGCGGGGTCGCGGCGGCCGTCGGGGCGGGCGATGACGACGGCGGCGCCGGCCTGCAGGGGTGCGAACAGCTCCGGTACCGACACGTCGAAGCTTGCCGTGGTGCTCAGCAGCACCCGGTCCTCGGGGGTGACGTCGAAGTGGGCGAGTCCCCAGCGGAGCCGGTTCATGATGGCCCGGTGGGCCACGGGGACGCCCTTGGGGCCGCCGGTGGAGCCGGAGGTGAAGATGGCGTAGGCGGCGTTGTCCGGCGACAGGGTGCGTTCGGGGTTGGTGTCGGGGTGGGCGGAGACGTCCGGGAGGGTTTCGTCAAGCACCAGCAGCGGCCGTGCGCTGTCCAGGACGTGCTGCACCCGGTCCTGGGGCAGTTCGGTGTCGATGGGCACGTAGGCGGCGCCGGCCTTGACGACGGCGTAGATCGCCACCATCAGGTCCACCGAGCGGGGGATCTTGACGGCGACGAGCTGTTCGGGGCCGGCGCCCTGTTCGATCAGCCAGTGCGCGAGGCGGTTGGCGCGGGCGTTGAACTCGGCGTAGGTCAGCCGCTCGTGCTCGCCGATCAGGGCGAGGCGGTCGGGGTCGCGGGCGGCCCGGGCCTCGAACGCGGCGGGCAGGGTGTCGGGGGCGACGGGGTGGGCGGTGTCGTTGATCCGCCGCACCAGCAGGTCGCGTTCCTCCTCGCCCAGCACCTCCACGGCGCCGACCGGCACCGAGGGGTCTTCGAGCACCTGCTCCAGCACGCGCACGAGCCGGGCGGCGATGCTCTGGGCCGCCCGGTGGTCGTAGAGGTTCTTCTGGTAGTCGAGGGACAGGCGCAGGTAGGGGTCGGAGGAGTTGAGGGTGAGGGGGTAGTGCGAGCCGGCGAACGGGCGGATGGCGTCGATCGTGAAGCCCGCGGAGGTGTTCGCCGCGACGATGCCCTCGCGGTCGACGGGGTAGTTCTCGAACACCACGATCGTGTCGAACAGGGCGGGCAGGCCGGTGCCGCGCTGGATGTCGGCCAGGCCGTAGTAGTGGTGGTCGAGGAGGGTGACCTGCCGGTTCTGCAGATCGGTGATGACCTCGCCCAGGCTGGTGGCGGGCCGGCACCGGGCTCTGGTGGGCAGGGAGTTGATGAACAGGCCGACCATCTCGTCGCTGCCGCTCACATCGGCGGGGCGGCCGTTGACGGCGGCGCCGAACACCACGTCGTGCTGCCCGGTCAGCTTCGAGATCAGCACCGCCCACGCGCCCTGCAGCAGCGTGTTCAGGGTGACGCCGAGCTGTGCGGCGCGCCGGGCCAGTTCGCGGCCCGTGTCGATGGACAGCGGCACCTCGACGCGCCCCAGGGAGGAGGCCTCCCCCCGGGAGGTGAGGCCCGCGGCCACCAGGGTCGGCTCGTCGAATCCGTCGAGCTCGGCCTTCCAGCGGGCGGCGGAGGCCTCCTTGTCCTGCCGGGTCAGCCAGGCCAGGTAGTCGCCGTAGGAGCGGGCCGGGGCCAGGGGGCCGGTGCCGGCGTAGAGCCGGACCAGGTCGGTGATCACCATGGGTGAGGACCAGCCGTCGAACAGGGTGTGGTGCGCGGTGAGGACGACCTTGGCCTGCTCGGGCCCGCAGGTGAGCTGGGCCAGGCGCAGCAGCGGCGGCCGGGTGGGGTCGAGCTGGTCGGCGCGGTCGGCGGCCAGGGCCGCGTCCAGTGCCGCGTTCTGCTCGGCCTCGCTGCGGCCGGTCAGGTCCAGGTGCCGCCAGGGCAGGGCGACGTGCTCGGCGACGACCTGCACCGGCTCGCCGTCGGCGGTGGCCAGGAACGCGGAGCGCAGGTTGGGGTGGCGCTCGAGCAGGGCCTGTCCGGCGGCCCGCATGCGGTCGGGGTCGACGTGCCCGGACAGGTGCAGCACGAACTGCATGTGGTAGACGTCGAAGGCGCCGTCGGCGAGCGCCGCCTGGAACTGGATGCCGGACTGTCCCGGGGCCTGCGGCCACACCTGTGTCAGCGGGCCGTAGCGCTGCTCCCACGTCTCGATGTCGCCCTGGCCGACGGTGACCAGCGGGGCGTCGGAGGGGGTGAGCCCGCCGGGGTGGCCGCTCGCGGCGTAGGAGGCCATGGCGTGCAGCACCTTCACCCACAGTTCGGCCAGTTCGGTGGCCCGCTCGCGGGAGAGCACCCCGGTGGGGAACATGAACGCGGCCTGCAGGCGGGTGCCCTCGGCGGTGTCCGTGGCGACGGAGTTGACCTCGAGGGCGGACAGCGCGGGCAGGTCCGGGTCGGGCTCGGCGATCAGCTCGGCGGACCAGGACGCGGGCCCCCATCCGTGGTCGCGCAGGTGCTCGGGCACGTCCGTCTCGGAGATCCGGCCGAGGTAGTTGAACCCGATCTGCGGCACCGCCAGACCGGCGAGCTGTTCGGCGGTCTCGGGGTTGAGGTGGCGCAGCAGCCCGTAGCCCAGGCCCTTGTCGGGGACCTCGCGCAGTTGCTCCTTGACCAGCTTGATGGCCTGCGCGGCGGCGGGGCCGCCGGCCAGCACGCCGTCCAGGTCCACCGACCTGACGTCGACGCGGGCGGGGTACATGGTGGTGAACCAGCCGACGGTACGGGACAGGTCGGCGCCGGGGACAACGTCCTCCTCGCGGCCGTGCCCCTCCAGGCGGACCAGTGTGGGGGCGTCCGCGGTGCGCCAGTGGCCGACGGCCAGGGCGAGGGCGGCGAGCAGTACGTCGGTGCCGGTGCCCTTGAACGCGGCGGGGAGCGTGGTCAGCACGGCGTCGGTGACGTCGGCGGGAAGCTGTACCCGCACCGTCTCGACGGTGGACCACACGTCGAGGGCGGGGTCGAACGCCCGCGCGCCCAGTGGGGGGTTGGGCGATTCGAGGAGGTCGCGCCAGTACGGGAGTTCGGCCTCGCGCCGCTCGGTGAGCGCCTCGTCGGCCAGGGCGGCCGCCCAGCGGCGGGCGGAGGTGCCGGCCGCCGGCAGTTCGGGTGCGGTGCCGGTGCGGACCTGCTGCCAGGCCTCGGCGAGGTCGGCCATGAGGATGCGCCAGGAGACACCGTCGACCACCAGGTGGTGCAGTACCACCAGCAGCCTGCCCTGGCCGGAGGGGGCGGCGAACCAGACGAACTCCGCCATGGTCCCGGCCTCGGGGTCGAGGCGGCCGAGCGCGTCGTTCAGTTCCGCCTTGGCCGCCGCAAGCGCGGACGGCTCCTGCCAGTGGCCCGCGCAGTCGAGGCGGCGCAGGTGGTCCGCCGCCCGCACGCTGCCCGCCGGCCCCGCCACGAGGGTGGGCTCGTCGCCGGGGACCAGGTGGGCGCGCAGCAGGTCGTGCCGGTCCAGGACGGCGTCCAGGGTCGCGGTGAGGTGGTCCGCGGTGATGCCGTGGGGCAGGTCGAGGACCATCGAC
This sequence comes from Streptomyces sp. NPDC005070, assembly GCF_053600395.1. NCBI lineage: Bacteria > Bacillati > Actinomycetota > Actinomycetes > Kitasatosporales > Streptomycetaceae > Streptomyces > Streptomyces sp. NPDC005070. Next base: position 5,312 of record NZ_JBSFZS010000252.1, read on the forward strand.
ATGGCGAACCGGCCGGTGCCGCCGCCGTGCTCGAACACCTGCCGGGCCACCGGCTGCAGCGGCATCGGGCCCACCCCGCCGCTCTCGTCCTCCTGGAGCACGGGGGTGCGGGCCGGGCGGGCGGAGGCGACCTCGGCGAGGCGGGCCGCGGTGCGGCACTCGAAGATCTCGCGCGTGGACAGCTCCAGGCCGCGGGCGCGGGCCCGGGCGACCACCTGGATGGAGCGCAGGCTGTCGCCGCCGACGGCGAAGAAGTCGTCGTCGGCGCCGACGCGTTCGACGCCCAGGACGTCCG
>NZ_JBSFZS010000253.1:0-5563 GCF_053600395.1 Streptomyces sp. NPDC005070
GTCACCAAATACCGGCGCGATGTCTTCGATGACGCCATGCTCAAGCGCTGCGAAGAGATCATGCGGGAGGTCTGTACCAGCTTCGAAGTGGAACTGCGCGAGTTCAACGGCGAAGCCGACCACGTCCACCTGCTCGTGCACTACCCACCGAAGATCGCCCTGTCCAAACTGATCAACAGCCTCAAGGGCGTCAGCTCCCGCTACCTGCGGGCCGAGTACACCGGCCGGATAAACCACATCGGAATGGGCGCGGTGTTCTGGTCGCGCTCCTACTTCGCCAGCTCCTGCGGCGGTGCACCGCTGACCGTGATCCGTCAGTACATCGAAGGCCAGAAGCAGCCTGGCTGACCGTCAAAACAGAGACGGAGCGAACTCCGGCGCAGCGCGCCTCCGGGGACGAGGATGCGTTTCCCTCCCCGGCTGAAGCCGGGGATACCCACGCAAGATCAGGGATGGCAGCCCTGCTCCTGCTGGAACGGCTCAGCCCGCTGGAGCGGTCGGTGTTCGTGCTGCGGGAGGTGTTCGCCTTCGGGTTCGACGAGATCGCGACGGCGGTGGGACGTTCGGAAGCGGCGTGCCGGCTATTGCTGGTGCGGGCACGCCGCCACATGCAGGCCGGCCAGCCGCGGTTCGAAGCGGACGGCAAGGAGCGGCAGGAGCTGGCGGGGCGCTTCTTCGACGCGCTGAAGGACGGTGACGTGGACGCCCTGCGGAGTCTGCTGACGGCCGACGTCCAGATGGTCGGGGACGGCGGGGGCAATGCCCCGAATCTGGCCCGGGCCGTCGTCGGCGCGGAGAACGTGGCCCGGCTCCTGGCGTCCGTCTTCCCGGTGCTGGCCCGGGTCGAGGTCACGTTCGAGCCGCACGAGGTCAACGGCCAGCCGGGCGCGGTCTTCCGCGCCCCGGACGGCAGGATCCTGCTCACGCTGGCCCTCGATGTGCTCGACGGCCGGATCCAGGCCATCCACTCGGTACTCAACCCGGAGAAGCTCGCCCACCTGGGTCCGGTTGCCGACGTCTGGGCCGTGCACCACGAGGTGAAAGCGGCCCGCCGTCGGAAGGCCTGACGCCGGAAGAACTGACACCGGAAGGACTGACGCCGTCGGTCGCTCCGGCGGGACGGCCCCTACGGAATTCAGCCGAGCCGTACGAGGAACGCGCGGCCGACGCGCTGCAGTTCCTCGTCGTGCTCGACGTTCTGGAACCGGCCGCCCCGGCGGGGGAGCGCGAGTTGCGCCCGGGCGAAGGGCACGGCCGGGGCCGCCGCACCGCCCATCCGGTCCAAGCCCGCCATGGCATGGTTCGCGGTGAATGCGTTCTGCCGCCACGCGTCGAGCAGGGTCGTCACGACGAGGGGCGCCTCGCCCGGGCCGCCGATGTCCCACAGCGCGGTGGCGGCGTGCACGCGGGTCCATTCGTACCTGGCCATGAGCATCGTCCGCAGGCGCGGCAGCAAGCGTGAGGCGGGCGGGCCGATCCGGGCGAGTACGTCGGCCGCCTCGTGGTTGCGACAGGAGTCGAGGAGGTCCTCCAACAGCGGCACGACCTCCTCGGGAGAGCCCTCCACCGCCCACAGGGCGGCCGCGGCGGCCACTCGGACGTCCGGATCACCCGCCCTGGTCAAGCTCCGGATCGCTTCCTCCGCGGAGGCGGCCACGGGCCCGAAGGCGGCGAGGGCGTTCAGCGCGGAGGCCGCGGGCTTCCACTGCTCGTGCCGCACCGCCGCGGTCAGCGTCTCCGCGATCGCAGGCACCGCCGCCGGATCGCCGAGCCGGGCCAGCCCGGACAGCAAAGCGTCCGTGCTCATGCCGGACCTCTCTGTCGACAGATCGACGCGTCCGAGCTCACGGCACAGCCGCGGCACCAACTGTTCGGCGGCGGGAAGCGAACCGGCCACCTGCACCGCACGCCACGTGTCGACGCCCTGGTCGAACGCCGTCAGCAGGCTGGGCAGTGCACGGAGGTCACCGAGACGGGCGAGCGCCATGGCCCCTTGCTGATGAGCCCGTCGCATCTGCGGGTTGGGCGTGGCCCACACGTCCGGTCCGTGCGCGGCGCGCTGTGCCGAGAGGTACGCGGCGAGCGCCTCGCGCACGGGTTCGGCGATCGGGGCGAGCGATCCGAGGGTCTCCGCGACCTCGGCGGCGGTGTACGGATCGGCCTGCGCCAGGCCCTCAGCGACCCGGGTGAGCAGATCGGTGTGGTCGCCGCGCCATGAGGTCATCAACCTTCGGGCCATGCGTATCGCGTCATGGCGGATGCCGGGGTCCGGGCTCCCGAGCTGCTCGGTGAGCAGTGCGGTCCGCTCGGGCACCCGGAAGTCGAGCGCCTCGTGGAGGGTATGAAGCAGGGACGTGGCCGGCGAGTGGACGCGGTTGTGCCGGTCGAGGTCCTCGAACGCGGCGGCGATCTGTGGCGGCATGCCAGGTGCCGGCCCTGCCGGCTCCAAGGGGGCGGGGGCGGGATCGGGCGCTGTGCAGGGACGGTCCCCGGACCCGGATCCGTTGGTCTCGCGGCCTTGCGCGCACCGGGGCACGAACGTGATCCGCCGCAACAGCCCGATCGCCGTCGGCACGAGATCCTCACCGATGTCTTCCGGCGCGCATCGCGCCCTGTGCACGAGGGCTGCGAGCCGTACCGCCGGGTCGGTCTCCACGTCGCCCGCCAGAACGTCGAACCACGCCGTCGCGGTCGGCTTCGTGTCCGGGACGCGCAGCGCGAGTGTGGCCATGGCTTCCACGACCGGCAACTGCTCCGGGACTCCTTCCTCGGCCGTCATCCGGTCGCGCAGCAGCGCGGCCGCTCGGCCCGCGTCGTCGATGAACAGGGCCGGCCCCTCGACGGCCGCCCGGCGCACCAGCGGATCGTCGTCCGACGCGTAGGAGACGAAGGAGTCCGCGCGCTCGCGGACGACGACGGCGCTCCCGGCGTAGTCCGGTCCGTCGGCGTAGAGGATCTCGCAGCGTTCGACGGCATGGCGCCCGATGCTGACCAGCAGTTCGACGATCGACGCACGGTCCGGCGTGTGAGGGTCGTCGGCGAGGGCGAACAGGAACGGCAGGCTCGCTGTCGTACAGGCGTACACGTCTCCTTGGTGGTGGACCGCGTTGTAGAAGTGTCCGACCGCTGCCTCGCGGATCGCGGTGTCGGCCGAGGCCATTGCTCTCAGCCACCCGGGAATCTCGTCCGCCGGACCGTAGGCATGGGTCATCGAGGACCAGTCGATGACGTCGAGTTCGTTGATCATGGCTGGCACTATGCAGGAGGGTACTGACAACGTCGGGCTCGTCGTGCCGGCCCCGGAACGGCGGCGGTTGAAGTGAAAACGATTCGCCCCGGCCGGAGGGTGGCGGTTACCCTGCGCGACGTGAACGACCCCCGCGCGTCCCGCCGTCCCTCATGAGCCTGACCCGAACCCTGATCGATGTCCGGCCGCTGCGTACGTCCCCGGTGTTCCGGCGTCTGCTGATCGGCCGGACGGTGTCCGTGCTCGGCAGCTTCATGACCATGGTCACCGTGATGTACCAGGTCTGGGACATGGCGCACAGCACGGTCTGGACCGGCGCGGTGGGGCTGGCGCAGGCGCTGCCGATGGTGGTCTTCGGGCTGTTCGCCGGTTCCTGGGCGGACCGTGGCGACCGACGGCGGATCTACCTGTACGCGAACGTCGGCCAGGCGGCCGTCTCGTTGCTGCTGGCGGTGCAGGGCTTCACCGGGAATGTTCCGGTGGCGGGCGTGCTCGCCCTGGTCGCCGCGCAGTCCTGCTGCTCGGCGGTGGGCGCTCCCGCGGCGGGTGTGTTCGTGCCGAGGCTGCTGCCGAAGGAACAGGTGGCGGCCGGGCTGGCGCTGCAGCAGATCAGCGGTCAGGCCATGATGCTCGCCGGTCCGGCCCTCGGCGGCATCCTGCTCGGCTGGACAGGCATCGGAACGTGCTACCTCATCGACGCCCTGTCCTTCGGGCTCTCCTTCTACGGAGCATTCGGCCTGCCCGCGCTGCCACCCGAGGGCGAACCGTCGAGGGCCGGGCTGCACGGGGTGCTGGACGGGCTTCGTTTCCTGGCCGGACACCGGGCGCTGCGCGGCGCGCTGATCACCGACTTGGCCGCCACCGTGCTCTCAATGCCGACAAGCCTGTTCCCGCTGGTCAACACCGAACGGTTCGGCGGCAGTCCGCGCACCCTCGGTCTGTTCCTGTCCGTGCTCGCCGTGGGCGGCATCGCCGCGTCCGCGCTGTCCGGGACGATCACACGGCTGGGGCGTCCCGGGCCGGTGATGCTCTGCGGGGCGGGGCTGTGGGGTGCGGCCCTCGCGGCCTTCGGTCTGGTGCGTGACCCGTGGGCCGGACTCGCGCTCCTGGTCCTCGCCGGGGCCGCCGACGCCGTCTCGGTGATCTCGCGCAGCACGATCGTCCAGACCCACACCCCGGACGCCCTGCTGGGCCGGGTGACGGCGGCCGAGACGATCGTCGGCCAGGCGGGACCGAACCTCGGCAACCTGCGCGGCGGCGTCGTCGCGGGCTGGACCTCGGGGGCCACCGCCCTGGTCAGCGGCGGCCTCCTGTGCCTGTTCGCGGTTCTCTGGGTCGGTGCGAAGACCCCGGAACTGCGCGGCGGATCCCTGCCCGGGCCCAGCGCCGGCTCCGCGCCGCTCAAGCCCGCGGACATCCCCGTACCGGACGGATCATGAACGGCGGGGCCGCTTGTCGGCCGGCGGGAACGCGAGACCGGTCGGCGTGTTGAGGCCGGAGACGGGAAGTGTGACCTGGCCGCCGCCGGTCTCGCCGACGCGTACCACCCGGTTGTTGAAACCGTCGGCCACGTACAGGCTGCCACGGCCGTCCAGGGCGAGGCCCAGCGGATCGCTCAGTCCGTTGGTGGGCACCGTGCTCTGCGTGCCGCTGCCCGCGGACACCTTGACGACGCGGTTGTTGCCGCTGTCCGAGATGTAGAGGTCCCCGGCGGCGTTCACGGCGAGGCCCGTCGGCTGGGACAGGCCGACCGTGGGAACCGTGCTCTGACCGCTGCCGTCCGCGGCGATCCTGACCACGCGGTCGTTGACGAAATCGGAGATGTACAGGTCGCCGCCGGTGCCCAGGGCCAGGCCCCAGGGATGGAGCAGTCCTGTGGTGGGGACGGTGGTCTGCCCACTCCCGTCGGAGGGGACCTTCACGACGCGGTCGTTGAAACTGTCGGCGATGTACAGCGCGCCTTGGGCGTCCACGGCGAGACCCAGCGGACGGGAGAGGCCGACCGTCGGGACGGTGGACTGCGCGCCGCCCTTCTCCTCCAGCTTCAGCACCCTGTTGTTGCCCGTGTCGGAGACGTAGAGATCGCGGGCGGCGTCCCACGCCAGACCGGTCGGGCGCACGACACCGTCGATGGGCACCGTCGTCTGGCCGTCGCCCATCCCCGCGAGTCTCACCACACGGTTGTTGCCGTAGTCGGAGACGAACAGCGGGGGTCTGGCCGGTGAGGGCCCGTTCTCCGGGGACGCGCCCGCCGGTCCGGTGGGCAGCGCGCAGAGCACGAGCACTCCGGTGACCGCCACCAGCCGCCGGGCCCAC
>NZ_JBSFZS010000254.1:0-5558 GCF_053600395.1 Streptomyces sp. NPDC005070
GCCTCAGCTCTCTTCGTTGTGTTCCTCATCGGCGCCGCGCCGGCGGAGGACTCGGCCGGCTATCCCGCTCGAGCGTTCACCGCCGCCGCGGTGCTGCGGCAGGTCGAGGCCGGCCGGATCGGGCTCGACGCACCGATCGGCCGGTACCTTCCGGTGCTGGTCCCCGGAGCGCGCGGCGACGCGATCACGGTCCGGATGCTGCTCAACCACACCAGCGGCCTCGCCGAGTACCTGCCGTACGCCTACCCCTCGCTCAAGGCGTATCCCGCCATCGCGGACACCGGGCCCCAGAGCATGGACGACCACCGGTTCACGCGATTCGATCCCGTCGAACTGATCGCGATGGGGGTCTCGGCACCCGCGTTCGGCTCCCCCGGCGGTACTCCGGGGGTGTACTCCAACACCAACTACCTGCTCCTCGCCCAGCTCCTGGAACAGGTGACCGGTGCCTCGGCCGAGCGGTGCGTCACCGAGAGCGTCATCGAGCGCGCCGGGCTCCGCGACACCTGCTTCCCCTCGGGACCGTACGTGGACGGGCCGCACTCGCGGCTCTACGAGGCGTGGTTCGGCATGATCGACCCGCCCCGCGACTACAGCGTGTTCGACATGTCCTGGGTGGGGCCGTCGGCGTCGCTGATATCGACCGTCTCGGACCTCAACGACTTCTACGGCCTGCTGTCGGCGGGGGAGATCGTCAGCCCGTCGTCGCTGGCGGAGATGCGGCGTACGGTGCCGGTCGTCTCCCAGGAGCTCAGGACGATCGAGTACGGACTCGGTCTGCATCCGATGGAGGGTCCCGGCCAGGACGTCTTCTGGGGGCACGGCGGTACGGTCTGGGGCGGTGGAGCGCTCGCCATGACCCGCGCCGACGGCGAACGGCGGCTCGCGGTCGCGGTGAACACCCAGCGCTGGAACAGGCTCGACTCCTCCGGCCTGCCGCGGCCCCATCCCATCGACGAGGCGCTCGCGGATCTGTACCGGGTGGCGCTGTGCGGCTGAGGGCGCCGTGCCGCGCGGACACGGCGCCGGAGGGCCGGGCTCAGCCGGACAGGGCCGCGGAGACCACCGCCTTCGCCTCGTCCTGAACCCGGCGCAGGTGATCGGTTCCGAGGAACGACTCCGCGTAGATCTTGTAGACGTCCTCGGTGCCCGAGGGGCGGGCCGCGAACCAGGCGCTCTCGGTGGTCACCTTGATGCCGCCGATGGGCGCGCCGTTGCCCGGCGCCTCGGTGAGGACCGCGGTGACCGTCTCCCCGGCGAGCGTGTCGGTGGTGATCTGCGCGGGTGACAGCTTGGCGAGGAGGGCCTTCTCCTCGCGCGACGCCGGGGCGTCGATGCGTTCGTAGGCGGGCTCCCCGAAGCGCGAGGTGAGTCCGGCGTAGTGCTCGGAGGGCGTCTTCCCGGTGACTCCGGTGATCTCGGAGGCGAGCAGGGCGAGGATGATGCCGTCCTTGTCGGTGGTCCAGACCGAGCCGTCGCGGCGCAGGAAGGAGGCGCCCGCCGACTCCTCGCCGCCGAACCCGAGGGAGCCGTCGACCAGCCCGTCCACGAACCACTTGAATCCGACGGGCACCTCGACCAGCGGGCGGCCGAGGTCGGCGGCGACCCGGTCGATCATTCCGGACGACACCAGGGTCTTGCCGATCCCCGTCCCGGCGGGCCACCGCTCCCGGTGGGAGTAGAGGTAGGCGATGGCGGCGGCGAGATAGTGGTTGGGGTTCATGAGGCCGCCGTCCGGGGTGACGATCCCGTGGCGGTCGGCGTCGGCGTCGTTGCCCGTGGAGATCTGGAAGCGGTCGCGCCGTTCGATGAGCGAGGCCATCGCGTAGGGCGACGAGCAGTCCATCCGGATCCTGCCGTCCCAGTCCAGCGTCATGAACCGCCAGGTGGGGTCGGTGAGCGGGTTGACCACGGTCAGGTCCAGCGCGTGCTGTTCGGCGATGCGCCCCCAGTAGGCGACCGATGCCCCGCCCAGCGGGTCGGCGCCGATGCGGACCCCGGCCGCGCGGATCGCGTCCAGGTCCAGCACCTGCGGGAGATCGGCCACGTAGGTGCCGAGGAAGTCGTGACGGCCGGTGCCGGGTGCGGCGAGCGCACGGGCGTAGGGGATGCGCCGTACGTCCTTGAGCCCGTCCCTGATGAGTTCGTTGGCCCGGTCCTGGATCCAGGAGGTCGCCTCGGAGCCCGCCGGGCCGCCGTTCGGCGGGTTGTACTTGAAGCCGCCGTCGGCGGGCGGATTGTGGGAGGGGGTGACGACCACACCGTCGGCGAGGCCCGTGGAGCGTCCGCGGTTGTGGGTGAGGATGGCGTGGGACACCGCGGGAGTGGGCGTGTAGCCGTCCGCGCTGTCGAGGAGCACGGACACGTCGTTGGCCGCGAACACCTCCAGGGCGGTGACCTTCGCGGGTTCCGAGAGCGCGTGGCTGTCGGCGCCCAGGAAGAGCGGGCCGTCGATGCCCCGGCCGTCGCGGTACTCGCAGATGGCCTGGCTCGTCGCCGCGATGTGGTCCTCGTTGAACGCGGTCGCCAGGGACGAACCGCGGTGTCCGGACGTGCCGAAGGCGACGCGCTGGCCGGGTTCGGCCGGGTCGGGGTGGAGCGCGTAGTACGCGGTGACCAACCGGGCTACGTCGACGAGATCCTCGGGGCCGGCCGGACGGCCCGCTCGCTCGTGCTGCATGTGCCCGCACCTCCACATCGGTGGTTCTTCGCTGGTGGTCTCATCTTTCCTCACCGGGCCGTACGGCGGCACGGTGCCTTCGCGGCAGCCGAAATCGGCGCCGGACCGCGTCCCTCGGGAGAGCGGTCGGGCACCTGCGGGACAGCGCGGCAGGGCGGCAGGGCGGCAGCGGGGCGGAGGTGCCCGCCGTCAGGCGTGGCCGTCCTCCTCCGCGGGAGGCGGTCTGGGCGTGGGGTTCCCGGCGGTCAGGTGCTCGAGGACCTGCACCAGTTCCTGGCAGGCCATCTCCACGGAGCGTCTGGTGTTGCGCTGTTCGGTGATGACGGCGGACAGGAGGAGGGCCGTCAGCGCCATGGTCCCGTTGAACGCCTGCAGCTTGATCATGACCTCGGTGTGACTCAACTCGTGGAACGAGCCCACGTCCTCCGTCGCCGCGACGGTGGCCATGACGGAGGCGAAGAGAGCGCAGGCCAGGCTGCCCGGCAGTTCGAAGCGCAGCGCCGCCCAGATGAGCAGCGGATAGACGAGGAACAGCAGACTGATGGAGCTGCGTGTGGCGATCGGCACCGTGACGCCGACGGCGATCAGGAGGAGTGCGGCCTCCTTCCATCGCGTCATCTCGATCGGCATGCGTACGGCGTACAGCAGCAGAAGGAGCGGGGTGACGATCAGGACTCCCATCGCGTCTCCCACCCACCACGCCAGCCAGACCGGCCAGAAGTCGTCCAGGGCGAGTTTGTCCGTGACCACCAGGAGCCCGACATCCACGGTCGCGCTGATCGTCATGGCGGCCAGAGCGGCCAGGAACACCAGGGCCAGGCCGTCGCGAAGACGGCTGAGATCGCTGCGGAAGCCCACCGAGCGCAGCAGGAGGTAGGCACAGACCGGGGCGACGGTGTTGCCCACGACGATGCCCGCCGCGGAGGGCTGGAGCGTGGAGAACGAGGACAGGGACAGGACGACCAGGAACGCCCCGATCGCGATCCCGAGGCACGCCCGGATCCCGAGGAACAGCAGGGCGGCGACGGCGACGCCGGTGGGCGGCCAGATGGGTGTGAACACCGCTCCTTCGACAGTGAGCCGCCGCATGAGTCCCAGCCGCCCTGCTCCGTAGTAGCAGGCGGCGATCACCAGCGTCTGAAGGGCGAAGACGGCCGGCCGGCGCATCTCCTGTGTAGCCACCACAGGGCCATCAGACACCGCCGGGGCCCTGTCGGCGAGGCGAGCGCCCGTGTGCCGCGCCCGGCGGTGGGTGCGTCGCCGGAGACCGACGACGGTCCCGTCGAGGACGCCGGACGGCCTGCCGCGTCACCGGAGCGGAAGCGTGGGCGCGCCGTGACGGACCACGAGGACGGCGGCGTCGTCCTCGTGTCCCACGCGCTCGGCGCCCTTGATGACGCGCGCGGCCAGTGAACCGGCCGACAGGCCCGCGACGGCGGCGACTCCGGCGAGCCGTACGACCCGGTCGAGGCCTTCGTCCACGTGCATCGAGGGGCCCTCGACGACACCGTCGGTCAGCAGGACGAAGACCCCGCCGGTGGTGAGGCGGTGCCGGGTCACCGGGTACCGCATCCCGGCCTCGATGCCGAGCGGGGGCCCGCCTTCGTCCTCGGTGATGCCGGACTTTCCGTCCGCCGACGCCCAGACGCAGGGTATGTGCCCGGCCCGCGCGCTCTCCAGCATGCCGGTGGCCGGGTCGAGCCGCATGAAGGTGCAGGTCGCGAAGAGGTCGGAGCCGAGGGACAGGATGAGGTCGTTGGTCCGGGTGAGGAGCTCCCCAGGGTCGCCGGCGACGGAGGCCAGGGCTCGCAGGCCGACCCTGACCTGGCCCATGAACGCGGCGGCCTCGATGTTGTGGCCCTGCACGTCGCCTATGGACAGGCCGATGCGTCCGTCGGGCAGCCGGAAGGCGTCGTACCAGTCTCCGCCCACGTTGAGGCCGTAGCAGGCGGGCGCGTACTGGACGGCCACGTCGAATCCCGGGGCGGAGGGCATGTCCCCCGGAAGCATGCCGCGTTGCAGCGCGATGGCCAGTTCGACCTGTGAGCGCTGGAACTCGGCGCGTTCACGTGCCTGGGCCGTCAGCGATCCGAGCCTGGTGAGCAGCTCGTCGTCGTCGCCCGTCGGCAGCTTGCGGGTCATCGACCACCCCGGAGGAAAGGCCATACATGAGAGAAATGTTAGGAAAACGCCACTATCGGATGATAACGACCACAGCGGCGCGACCTTACATCGACCTGACACCGCCCAGCCGCCGACGGACCCTGAGCGGTCAGGCCACCGGTCCGGGCCCCGGCCGGCGCAGACCGTCGACGATCAGGTCGAGAATGCGCGCCGCACGGACCTCGCCTCCGCGCGCCGGGTCGATCCTCCACAGCACGCTGAGCTGCAGCAGGACGTCCTCGGGGTCGAGGCCGTCCTTGAGCGTGCCCTCGGCGGCTCCGGCGTCGAGCAGCACGGCGATGGCCCCGAGGAAGGGTTCGTAGTACTCGTCGTCGAGGCCGCGATCGGCCGCGGCGTGGATGACCTCGGCCACGCCGAACTTGAGCCGGCCGTAGCGGGCGACCTCGTCGAACCACCGCCGCACGGCCTCCAGCGGCGGGTGTGACGCCACGAGCGCCGGCGCGAGATCGATGAGGTGCTGGATGTCGTGCCGGTACAGCTCGACGATGAGCGACTCCCGGTTCGGGAAGTGGCGGTAGAGCGTGCCGATGCCGACGCCCGCCTTCTTGGCGATGGCGGTGAGCGAGGTGCCGCCCGACTCGGCCAGCGCGTCGCGGGCCACGACGAGGATCCGCTCCCGGTTGTCGACCGCGTCCCTGCGGGTCGGCTTCGCGTGCTGCGCGTTCACAGGCAGTGGCCGTCCGTCCCCTACGAA
>NZ_JBSFZS010000255.1:0-5499 GCF_053600395.1 Streptomyces sp. NPDC005070
CGCGTCTCGTCAGGCGGGCGCCGCGCACCCGCGCGCGAGGGGCTGACTACGCTGGGTCAACCCACGGGGGCACGCGCAAAGTTGCGGGCCGGGGGTGTCAGAGGTGCCCGGTACGATCCGTTCATCAGATTGGGGAGGGCTCATGGCGACCAAGTGGACCTTGACGATCGACTGCGCGTACCCGTCCAAGCTGGCCGCGTTCTGGGCGCTGGCATTGGGCTATGCGGAGAAGCCCGCGCCCGCAGGGTTCGGGAGTTGGGAGGACTGGCTCTCGCACCATGGCGTTCCGGAGGACGAGTGGGATGACGGGGCGTATCTCTTGGATCCGGACGGCGTAGGCCCCACTTTGTCCTTCTTGAAGGTGCCGGAGCCGAAGTTGGTGAAGAACCGGTTGCACCTCGACGTGCAAGTCGGTGGTGGCCGTGAAACGCCGTGGGAGGTGCGCTGGCCGCGTGTGGTCAAGGCAGTCGAGCGGTTGACCGCTGCGGGCGCGACTGTGGTCCGCGAGGACGAGTTGCAGGGCAGGCCGGATCACGTGGTGATGGCAGATCCGGAGGGTAACGAGTTCTGCGTGGTCTGAGAGGGCGTTAAGTCCGCTTCTTCCGGACGACGCTGAGTGAACAGTACGTCGCCGCCCGGGACCGTTCGACCCCCACCGTCCAGCACTTCCCGCAAACCGGGCATTCCGCCTGGTCCCCCTGCTGGATCGCCACCACTCTCAGCCGGGCCTGCTCAAGTGCCCGCCAATGCCGTGACCTGCACCGGCCAGAGCAGAACACCGCCTTCGCCGCCATCGTCGACGGCAACGGATCACCGCACTCCCGGCAGTACCGCCGGCCCACCGCTCGCGACGCCACAACCTCGATCGTCGCGACGTTCAGACCTCAAGACCAGCCTTCAAAAACACGCACTCAGAGCAGGCCGGTGAACGCGGCGAAGACGTCGTCGAGTTCGTTCGAGTGCACGGTGAGCGACTCGGGCGCGAGCGCCGCCGCGTCGAGGACCGCGAGCACGGCCCGCACCGCCTCGACACCGGCGTCCGCGGGGATCTGGAGGGTGCCGGTGGCGGGGTCGCCGCAGGCGCCGTCGAAGCAGGCACCGGCCCGCTCCAGCGCGATCGCGTCGGCGAACCGCAGCCGGATGACGGCGGCGGGCGGCCCGGTACGGGGCTCGGGCCAGCTCTCGCCACCGTCACCGGGGTCGGGGCCGCCGGGGTCGGGGGCGGCGGTGTCGGGTCCGGTCCGCGGGTCCGGCCCGGGTGCCCGGTAGGCGGGCAGCAGGCTCAGGTGGGAGCGGGCCGCGGGCAGCGGATATTCGGGTTCACCGAAGGAGAGCCCGCCACCGCCCCCGTACCCCCCGTACCCGTCGTACCAGTCGTACCCGGGCGGGCCGTCGTCGGGCAGGGGAGCCGCCTCGGTCAGGGCGTCCAGCAGCACGGACCGGGCCCGGGGCGGCAGCGAGGCGGCGAGCCGGCGCGCGCACTCCTTTGCCTCCGCCCCGCCCGTCGCGGCCACGGTGACCAGCTCGTGCACGAGGACGGCCGGCTGCGGGGCGTGCCCGGTGCCCGCAGGCGGGCCGAGGGGGCCCGCCGGCCCGGCGGACTGCGGCTGCTGCCGCTGGTGCCACTGCTCGTTCACGCGAGGACCTCCTGATCGTCCGGGTCCGGCACGATCACCGTTCCGGTCCCGTCGTCGGTGAACATCTCCAGCAGGACCGAGTGCGGGATCCGCCCGTCGATCACCCGGGCCGCGCCCACCCCGCCCCGTACGGCCGCCAGGCAGCCGGCCATCTTGGGCACCATGCCCTCGCTCAGCTCCGGCAGGAGCTTTTCCAGTTCGTCGGCCGTCAGCCGCGGGATGACCTCGGCCCGGTGCGGCCAGCCCGCGCACAGCCCCGCCACGTCGGTGAGCATGACGAGCGACCGGGCCCCCAGCGCGGTCGCCAGCGCCGCCGCCACGGTGTCGGCGTTGACGTTGTAGACCAGGCCGTCCTCGGCGCTGCGGGCGAGCGGCGAGACCACCGGGATGCGGCCGGCGGCCAGCAGGCCGTCCAGGGTGGTGGTGTCCACGCGGGTGATGTCGCCGACCCTGCCGACGTCGACGGGTTCCCCGTCGATCCACGGCACGTGCCGTACCGCGGTCAGGGTGTCGGCGTCCTCGCCGGTCATGCCGACGGCGAGCGGGCCGTGACGGTTGATCAGCCCGACCAGCTCGCGCTGCACCTGGCCGGCGAGGACCATGCGCACGACGTCCATCGCCGCCGGCGAGGTAACGCGCAGGCCCGCGGCGAACTCGCGTTTCATGCCGCGCCGTTCGAGCTCGGCGTCGATCTGGGGGCCGCCTCCGTGCACCACCACGGGCCGCAGCCCGGCGTAGCGCAGGAAGACGACGTCGCGGGCGAAGGCCGCCGTGAGGTCCGCGTCGACCATGGCGTGTCCGCCCAGCTTGACGACGACCGTACGGCCCTGGTGGCGGGCCAGCCACGGCAGGGCGTCGCCGAGGGACTGGGCCTTGACCTGGGCCTGGTGCACGCTGACGGTCATGAGACCCTCGCCCGCCGAACGAGGCCGCCGACCGGGGAATTGGCGCTCATGTTGGTCACGACTCCTTCTGTGGGGCCCCGGTCGTGGGCTGGACCCCATGACCGGTGGACATGCGCTGGAAAGCTGCACGAAAGGACTTGGCTGTGATGCGGGTTCCTGGGACGGTGAACTCCGCCCGGCCCGAGGGGCGCGCCGCGCTCTCGCGCGCGGGTTCTCGAGTGTCCTGCCGCGAGGTCACGTCCTGTCAACAAGACAGCGGCCGGGCCCGGGTGCTTCAGGCGGCCGAGCGCGTGGCCCGCGCGGCGGTGCTACGGCTCAGTTCCTGTTCGGTGCGCCGCAGCACGATCGAGTCGGCGATCTCGCCGCTGCGGACCGCGATGTTCGACAGCAGGGCCGAGGACAGCCCGTGGGTGTGCTCGGTGCCGCCCTGGAGGTAGACCCCGCTCTTCAGCCCGGACGCGCTCAGCAGACGGTAGTCGCGTTCCACCTGGTGCCGGCCCGCCGCGTCGCGCAGGAAGTGGTGGTCGAAGCCGCCGAGCAGGCGGGCGGGGTCCAGGTTGTCGTAGCCGGTGGCGAACACCAGGGCGTCGACGGCGAGTTCCTCCGTACGGTCGTCGAGCAGCGAGCGCAGGCTCACCCGCGTCTCGCTCCCGGCGCGCTTGACGTCGGTGACCCGGGTGAGGTTGCGGAAGTGCAGCCGCTCGGTGCCGCGCACCCGCTCGTCGTAGGAGCGCCGGTACAGCTCCCGGATGACGTCGGAGTCGACCACCGAGTAGTTGGTGTTGCGGTGGTAGCGCCAGAAGGCGTCCCGTGCCTGCTCGGTGCCGAAGTAGTGGTCGTCGACCGCGCCGGGGTCGAACACCTGGTTGGCGAAGGGCGTGTCGTCGGCGATGGCGTAGCCGTAGGACGGGACGACGGCGCTGACCTGGGCGTGCGGCAGCTCGTCGTGGAAGAACCGGACGATCTCGGCCGCGCTCTGGCCGGCGCCGACCACCGCCACGCTCTTGAGGTGGTCGGGGTCCTGTGCGTTGAAGCGGCTGAGGAACTCCGAGCTGTGCCACACCCGTTCGTCGGAGCTCACGCCGTCGGGCAGCCGCGGCACCAGGCCGGTCGAGATGACCACGTTGCGTGCGGCGACCACGCGGGTGCTGCCGTCGCCGGCGCGCACCTCGATCTCCAGGAGGTCGCGGGAGGGTGCCGCGGCCTCGGTGACGGGCCGGATCGAGGTGACCTCGGCGCCGTAGGTGACCCGGTCGCCCAGATCGGCGGCCGCCCACTCCAGGTACTGGTGGAACTCCTGGCGGGTGGGGAAGAAGTCCTGGTTGTTCACGAACTGCACCAGCCGGTCCGAGGCGTGCAGATACGAGACGAAGCTGTACCGGGACAGCGGATTCCGGTACGTCGCCAGGTCCTTGAGGAACGAGATCTGCATGGTCGTCGACGGCAGCAGCATGTTCCGGTGCCAGCCGAAGGCGGGCTGCCGCTCGAAGAAGTGGGCGGTGACCGGATGCTGCGGAGTGCTCGCCCCGTGCTCCTCCAGAGCGATGGCGAGCGACAGGTTGGACGGGCCGAACCCGATACCGACCACGTCGTAGACCTCTTCGTTCCGCCTGCCCGTTGTCTCCATGTGAATGCTCCCGATGCGTCTGGAAATCAACCGGTGGCCCACAACGCCTTCCGGCTTGGCAAAACCTTGCCATGATGTTGGCAACTCGATCCTGAGATCTGGTCTCGTGACGCTGGAGTGGTGGCGGAGTCGCTGGTGGGAGAGGTGACTTCGGCCCGCGGCGGCGGAGAAACCCTTGCCGGCCGCCTCGTACCGCCTGCCGCGCCGCCGCCGCGCTGCCCGCCCCGTGCCGGGCGCGCGAAAAGGGCGGGAGCGGGGTGTGGCGGGGTGTTTTCCGGAGTGATTCTCGAAGAATAATCGAGGACCGCTTGAGGACTTCTTCAGACCTTCTCCAGGTCTTCGGAATGTGGAAGCATTGTCCTGTCGGCAGGACGGCCGTACGGTCGGGGACCCTCGAAACAGGCCGATTTCCGAAAAGGAGAATGCGAATGTTCGTGCCCCGCTTTTATCGCGAGCCGAATAATTCCTGGACGGCGGATCTGATCCGCGACAATCCCCTGGCTCTCGCGGTGACGAACGGCAGCCCCGAGAACGGTCCCTTCGCCACGCACCTGCCGGTCATCTTCGACCCCGACGCTCCCGACGCCCCCGCTCCCGACGCCCCCGCTCCGGACGCCGCCGGTGATACCGGTGATGCCGGCGACGGGCTGAGGGGGGTCACGCTGCTCGGGCACATGAACCGGGCCAACCCGCACTGGGCGGCGCTGCGGTCGGGCGGCGTGCTGCTGCTGACGTTCACCGGCCCGCACGCGTACGTGTCACCCACGGTGTACGGGAAGACCCCGGCCGCCCCCACGTGGAACTTCACCGCGGTGCATGTCCGGGGCGTGGTGGAGAAGATCGACTCGACCGAGGAGACGCTGGAGGTGGTGCAGTCCACCGTGCGCGCCTTCGAGAAGGCGTTCGGCGACGGCTGGGACATGAGCGACTCGCTCGGCTACTTCCGCCAGATCGTGCCCGCCGTCGGGGCGTTCCGGTTCACGGTCACGGGTGCCGAGGGCATGTTCAAGCTCAGCCAGGAGCAGCCGGGCGAGGTGCGCGAGCGGGTCCAGGCCTCGTTCGGGCAGAGCGGGTGCACGTACAAGCGCGAGGTCGCCGGGCTGATGAACCGGCTGCCGTGAGACGCCGGTTGCCTCGGCGCCGGCGGCCTCAGGCGCTGATGGCCACCGGGTGGGTCCGCTGTTCGGCGATCCCCTTCATGTCCTGCACGCCCTTGAGCCCGGCCGCCTCGGGGCGCTCCGCCGCGGTGCCGAGCGAGGGCCCACCCCACGAACTCGGCCACGCGCCGGCTGTAGTCCCAGGTCGACCGGATCAGCGCCAGGTCGAACCC
>NZ_JBSFZS010000256.1:0-5484 GCF_053600395.1 Streptomyces sp. NPDC005070
GGTGCGGCCACTGCGGCCGGGCTGTGCTCCTCGTGGAAGCAGTTGCTCCAGGACGTAACTACTGTGCGAAGGCGACTACTTGAGCAGGTAGCCCTTGATGACGGTCTCCTTGAAGGAGTTGCCCGCCGCGTCCTCGACGTGGACGCGCAGGCTGACCGAGCCGCCCGCGGTGCGGCGCGGGTGCTCCACGGTCACGGTGCGCTCCATGCCGGAGCCCTTGACCCGCACCGGCTGCCAGGTCTTCCCCTCGTCGAAGGAGACCTCGGTGGTGAAGACGCGGACGGGCGATACCGGGGCGCCGGCCGTCCGCTGGATCAGGACCGGGATGTCGAGCCTGCGGCCGGCCTCGGCCCGGTTCCACTCGTCCAGCTTCGGCGACATACGGACCGCGTACAGCGGCAGCGCCTGCCGGGTCGCCGTGCTCTGCGACCGGAACCGCCATTCCGCCCGCACACTCGTGGAGACGGAGCTGGGGGCCATGTCACGGTCGTGCTCGACCGTCAGACGGTAGTCGGCGGGGGTGGCGTCGGCCGGTACGTCGCTCATGCTCCAGTCCTGGGAGACCAGCTCGCCGTTGCGCCACAGCTTCACCTCGGGCAGGCCGGACGTGGTGTCGGCCACCAGGTCGAGGTTGCCGTTCGCGGCCGACTGGAAGGGCCGGTACATCGTGTCGCCCTCGCGGAAGGCGGCCATCTGGGACGAGAGTCCCACGGCCTGGATCCCGCCGTTCCAGCGCTCCTCGACCCGGGAGCCGGCCTGGTAGCCGTGCAGGTCGCTGAGGTAGCTCTGCCCGTGCGCGTTCGGGTCGAGGAAGCTGTTCTGGTCGAAGGCCGTCTGCCAGCGCAGGCCGTCGGCCGCCGAGAAGTAGTCGACGCGCCGGGCCGGGACCGGAATTCCCTCCATCGCCCGGCCGCTGAAGCGCACGTTGCCGACGTACGTCCAGACGATGCGCGTGGCCGTGGTTCCCGGCGTGGTGGCGGCGAACGTGGTGTTCACCCTGGCCAGTTCCGACGTGCGGGGGTGGTAGGCGGGATCTGCCGGGATGGCGCCGTGCACCGGTCGCGTGAGGTAGTAGACCGAGGCGGGGTTCCCGTCTGCGCCGGCCGGGTCGCCCCAGACGCTGGTGACGAGGTAGGTGAACTTCGAGTCCTTGTACCGGGCCGTCGGCACCGCGTACACGCCGTCGATGTGGTCCGTGCCGATCGCGTTGTACATGGTGACCGAGAGCAGCTGGTCGGCCATGCTGACCGTGCCGATCTCGGCCGACATGATGCGCGCGGAGCGGCTCGGTGCCGACACCGTGACGGGCTTCGCCTTCCGGGCGTCGATGGTCACCTGCCGGTCGGCGCTCATCACGACCTTCGGCACGCCGACGATGGTGCCCTCGGTGAAGGAGGCGTCGAAGTAGAAGCCGCTCACCGAGTAGGTGTCCTTCGGCAGTCGCACCACCGTGCTGCTCCTGCCGAGCGCCTCGACCTCGTACGCCTTGCGGTCGGCCGAGTTGACCAGCAGGTAGGCGTTGTCGGGGGCGGCGCCCGTGCGGCTCTTCATGCCGATGCGCGGGTCGTAGGACGGCTGCTCGACGTCCATGCCGAACGGGACGCGCACCGACACCTGGTTGTCCGCGGTGCTCGCGATCACCACACCGCTGTAGGCGGCGTACGTCGTGGCGGCTTCCGGGGTCGCGGTGAGGGTGACGGCCGCGGTTCCGTGCGCGGGCACGGTGACCGTGTCGGCGCTGAGCCGGAACAGACCGGCGGGGGCGGGCACGTCCTTCTTCCCACTGCTCGGGTTGTCCTTCAGCTGAAGGGTGACCGGCTCGGCGCCCGGGTTGCGGTAGGTGACGCTCTTGGTCACCGGAGGCCGCGTGCCGTCCGTCCAGCGGATCAGCCCGAAGTCCAGTGCGTCGGTGTCGGCGGTGACGTCCTGGTCGACCGCCCGGGCGACGTCGACACGTCCGGCGCCCTGGACGTAGGCGCCGTGCTCCTTGGCGCCGGTCGCCGACTGCATCAACTGGCGCTTGACCTGCTGCGCCGTCCAGTCGGGGTGCTGCTGGAACAGGATGGCGGCGGCTCCGGCCACATGGGGTGTGGCCATGGACGTACCGCTCATCGCGACATAGCCGTCGTCGGCGGTGGTGCCGCCCGCCCTCGCGGCGACGACGTTGACGCCGGGGGCGATGATGTCGGGCTTGAGGCCGGAGTCGCCCACCCGCGGGCCGACCGAGCTGAAGGCGGCGAGGTCGTCGTCCTCCTCGGCCGCGCCGACGGCCAGCGCCAGGTCGTCGGAGGCGGGCGAGGAGACCTTGCCGGGACCGCTGTTGCCGGCCGCGGCCACGACCAGCGTGCCGTAGTCACGGGTCACGGTGTCGACCATGGCCTCGAGGGCGTCGGTCTCCGGTGTGTCCGTGTCGCCCAGGCTGAGGCTGATCACCTTGGCGCCGTGCTGGGCGGCCCAGGCCAGCCCTTCGACGATGTCGGAGTTGTCGCAGTTGCCGTCCGCGGTGCACACCTTGCCGGACAGGATCTGCACACCGGGTGCCACACCCTTGTACTTGCCGTCGGAGGCCGCGCCGGAACCGGCGACCGTGGAGGTCACGTGGGTGCCGTGACCGTTCAGGTCGTCGGTGTTCGGCTCGGTGGTGAAGTTCGCGGACTCGGTGACGAGGCCCTTGAGGTCCGGGTGGTCGGGGTCGTAACCGGTGTCGAGCACGGCGACCTTGACGCCGGTGCCGGTGTAGCCCTTCTCCCAGGCGTGCGGGGCGCCGATGCGCGGCACCGTGCTGTCGAGCTGGATCCTGGAGCGGCCGTCCAGCCAGACCCGGCGCACACCCGCTCCGAAGGACGTGGCGTCCGCCCGGCCGGGGGCGATGCCCTTCCAGAACCCGGCGGCGTCCGCGCGGTGTTCGCCGAGGGCCGCGAAGGGGGTCCCGCCGATGGGGCGCACGGTGTCGGCGCCGGCGGCGGTCAGCCGTCGCCGGGCGGTGCCCGCGTCCCCGGCGTACTCGACGATCAGCGGCAGGCTCGACCGCTGCGCGTACCTGCCCCGGACCAGGGCGGAGACGTTGAACAGCGCCTTGTCGAGGCGGCCCGTCGCGAGCAGCGGGAGCGTGTCGGCGGGTATGACCGTCCAGTCGCGACCGGTCTGGCGCTTGATGAACGCGACGCGTTCGCGGCCCTCGGCGGGTTTGACCGACACACTCTGCTTGCCCGAGGCGTCCGTCTCCAGCGTGACGCGGTCGCCGGTGATCAGGGTGAGCTGATGCCGGGAGATGATCGGCGACCGGGCCGCTCCGGTCTGCGCGGCGGCTTCCGTTCGCCCGGTGTGCGGGCCGAGGTCCTGAGCGGCGCCGGGGGCGGCGGTCAGACCGGCCACGAGCGCCACGAGGGCGGCGGCTGCCACCGTGTGCCGGGGCCGGGGAGGGCGGATCCCGCGGCGCCACCTGTTGTTCATGTCTCTCATGGGAGGACAGCGTGGTGCCGTCAAGTGCCGAGGTCAGCAGTTTGCGCTGTCCACCAGGCGTCAAGTCACCTTTACGCCAGCCCCTACGCTTCGGAAACAGGGCAAAAGAGGCCAGGTCGGCGGCTCATGGACGAACCGAGCGAGCCGCTCCCCCGGGTGGTGCCAAGCCGGCCGCCGGAGAACACGCACAGTCCTTCCTTGCTCGACCGGAAACCCTTCGACCGCCCTCGGTGGCGAGTACCGTGCCAGAGCCCAGCCCAGAGAAGCCGTATCTCAACCGAACGTGATCCCGTGACTTCGCCTGCTCAGGCGTGGTTTCGCTCAGGGTGAGGGTGGCATGCGGCGTCATGTGTCTGCTCCATGGCCGAGGGTGCGTGGTGGCATCGGTGCTGGAACCGACCGCGGCGGGAGCAGCCGGTCCAGGGTCGCTCCCGCCGCGGCGCAGATCGGGTGACGATCTTTCAGACGGCGCGATCGTCGTGCCGGCTTCGACCACATGGTGCGGCTCGGCCGGGTCGGTTTCCTGCCGCGTCCAGGCCCCGTCCTCGTGGTCGTCAACGGGGTTCGGACTCCCGGCTGTGGGCGAGGTCCAGGACGTACCGTCCGGTGGCTAAAGGACCTGCCTCGCCGGGATGGGTCAGGGCTTGGCGGTGTACACGACCCCGGCCAGATTCTGGGCTGCGGAGCCCCATACCTGGTCGTACATCGAGGCTTCACCTCCGAGGGTGTAGAGCAGGTAGGAGGTGGTGACGCCCTGGGTCAGCTTCTGCTGTGCCGCGCGAGTGATGGCTCCGCTGTCGCATCCGAATCCGGAGCTGTCCTCGAATCCGCAGTGGAAACCGCCTGTGATGACGCGCAGTTGGGCGGGGGCGGACTTGGCGTCGTACATCTTCTGCTGGTTGTCGGCTACGCCTGCGATCGTGTCGGCGCTGCCTCCCACGTACTGGGCGGGCACCGTCAGCTTTCCCGAAGCGGTGACGGCCGACGGGTTGGTCTCCGCCGCCGCCAGCGTGGACACGCTTTTGACGGCCGGGTTGCGGCCGGCGGCGAGCAGGGCGGCGCCGCCGCCCATGGAGTGACCGGAAACCCCGAGACGATCCGTGTTGACGGCGCCCGCGAAGCGGGATCCGCTGGTCGTGTTCTGACTGGTCAGCCATGTGAGAGCGGCGTTGAGGTCGTCGGCGAACGCGGAGTGGCTGGGGAAGAGGCCGCCTTGCGATTTGGGCGTGACGATGATGAATCCCCAGGACGCGTAGTGCTTGAGCAGGCTTTCGTACTGGGTGATTCCCTGGAAGAAGCCGTGTCCGAAGGCGAGTCCGGGATGGGCGCCCGGTGCGACAACTGCGTTGGCCCCGGCCGTGGTTCCCGGGTACCAGACGCGTGCGCTGTACGAGCGGCCGGAGGCCGAGACGGTCACATCGGAGTAGGCCACGGGGAAGGACCCGGTGGCCGAAGGGTCTACGGCCGCTGCGGGGCTCTCTGCGGGAAGCGCGCCGACTGTCGGCGCGACAGCGAAGGCGGTTGCCACACTGAGCAGCACAGCGATCACTATCCGTAACAATTGACGTGTCATGCGATCACCTCATTCTGGGTGCGGGTGCGTGCAGGAAAACGGAAGGCTTCGACGTGCCGGGGGTCCCGTGGTTCTGTCGGTGCCGGTCACGCCATCGATGCCGCGCCGAGGGGAAGGTCGCCCCCTGTTGCCGTCGGCAACGAGGCGTCCCGCCGGGTCGCGCCGAGGATTGCGCTCTGCTCTGCGGCTTTCAACTCCGTAGCGTCCGCGCGGCCCGCAGAGCCGGATGTGGACGAAGTAGCTCAGGTGCTCCGTGGGACGGATGGATGGTGACGGCGCCCCGGATGATGCGGCGGGGGATGCCCGGGCAGGCGCCTCCGGTCAGCCGCCCTAGTGCGGGCGGAAGTCCCGGTGGGTCGGCCCGACCGGCGGAGGCCGGTGCGCGAGCGGGCTCGACGGGCTGTACCCGGGCGCAGTCCGGCAGAGCCGCGCGAGCCTCGGTTCAGCCC
>NZ_JBSFZS010000257.1:0-5477 GCF_053600395.1 Streptomyces sp. NPDC005070
GTCGCGGCCAGCCTGCCCGCTGAGGACTTCTGGATCTTCGACTCGCGCTTGGTCGCGCTGCTGCACTTCGACGATGCCGACAACATCACGGGAATCGAGCTGATCACCGAACCGGCTGAGGTCGTGCGGTACGCCATGGTGCGTGATGCGGCGATGCACAACGCCGTGCCGTTCGACCAGTTCGCCCGGACCGAATGACGCGTGACCAGTGAGCACTGACTATCAGCAAGCCAGGGTGGCCATGGGGACGCGACTGCGCGAACTCCGGTTCACCTGCCCTGGTGGTCGGCTCACCGGTCAGCAGCTCGCCCGGCGGCTCGGCTGGCCGGGCTCGAAGGTCAGCAAGCTGGAGAACGGCAGACAGACGGCCACCCCCGAGGACCTGAGGGCGTGGGCCGACGCGACCGAGCAGCCGGGCGTCTACGCCGAGCTTGCCGCCCGGCTGGCGGGGTTCGAGTCGCACATCAGATCCTGGCGTCGGGCCCTGGCGAACGGCTTCAAGCCGCTGCACGAGGGGCTGAGCGCCGAGATCGACCGCACCTCGGAGATGTGGCTTTGGGAAGAGTCGGTGATCCCCGGTCTGTTGCAGACCTCCGAGTACGCCCGACACGTCATCCAGCGGTACGCCGAACTGCTCGGCGGAGCCGGCGACATTGAGGCAGCCGTGCGCTCCCGGGTGCAGCGGCAGGAGTGGCTGTACCGGCCCGGTCGCAAGCTGCACGTGCTGATGTGGGAGGCCGCGTTGCGGTCGCTGATCTGCCCGCCCTCGGTGCTCGCCGCCCAGCTCGACCGTCTTACCGGGATGCTCGGCATGGACACCGTGGAGCTTGGCGTCATCCCGTTCACGGCCTCCGTCAATATCGTGCCCGCCAATGGCTTCTGGGTCCTTGATGACCGCCTGGTGGTCGCGGAGGACTGGCACGCCGAGCTGTGGCTGGACGACGCCGACAACATCGCCTTGTACGCGAAGGTCTGGAAGACTCTCCGCGAATCCGCCGCGTACGGAACCGACGCCCACAACGTCATCAACTCAGCGCGGCGTGCGCTGAACCCGCGTTGACCTACCGGGGGGTCCCGGTTCAGTGGGTCCACGCGGTTGACGGTCGGCTCAAAGAGCACTTTCCCGCGCATGGCCTTGGCCAACTCGTCGTACGCCTCGTCGGCCTTGGCGGCGAGCCTCTCGACGTTCGGCCACCGCTTGGTCGTCTCGCGTACGGCTTCGGCGCGGTCCTCCTCCTCGTGGCCGGGCCCGGTGCGCTTGTTCCACTTCTGCCAGTCGACGAACTCCACCAGCCAGTCGCGCCATCGACACACCAGGCCGGAGCCGACTTTCGGCATCCCAGCTGCTGGCGTCGCAGCAGGCGTCCCGAAGCGGGGGCTACGGGCGCCGTAGGGCTAATCGTCGTCCTCGGCCAAGAGGGCGGTGAGTTGGTCGGCAGCCCAGTCCGGGAGTGAGGGGCTGTTGTGAGGTGCCTGGGGCAAGGAGCGGTCAGGACCGAGCAGGACGTCATGCCCGGCGAACTCAGTCAAAGCGCTACGCGCGATGTCCCAGATCATGACCGGGCGCCCGGCATTCACGCGATCTGCTCAGAAATCCAGGTCGAGGTAGTCGATGTCGTTGATGGCCACGTCCGAGATTCCCGTGGCACGGCTTCCGCCGTCCTGGAAGTAGATGTCTTTGAATCCTTCGGCGATGATTTGGCGCAGCTCCTGGTCGCTGGCGCCGGCGTCGCGGGCGTCGAACAGGCGCTGTGCGTATACGGCGGGGAGGTGGACGGTGAGGCGGCGAAAACGGCCGTCGTCGGTCGTGCCGATGGGTGCGGTGTAGCCGAAGCGGGCTCGCGTCTCCACGGTAATGCCGCCTGCGGAGGCGGCCTGCTTGCGTCGGCGTTTGCGGACCCGCGGCTGCCAGCGGGATCGCACCGCAGCGTCGATCTTCGCGGTGATGTCCTTGGGCGGGTGTTTCCTGGCTCCGCGCCGGTAGCGGTTCACCGAGTCGGCGGTGACGCCCAGTTCTGCTGCTACGGCCTTCGCGGTTCCCAGCTGTTTGAGGAGGTAGTTGATGCGGGCCGGGCGGAGAGGTTGACGGCGGCGGCTGCCCCCAGCTCCGCGATGCGGGTACGCAATGCAGATGCGTGGTCGTGGGGGCCGCCCAGGACCAGGATCCGGCGTCCGGACAGCGGTGCGGTAGCGGCTGGGCGGTCGGTGCGCCGCTGGGCGGGGCGGCTCTCTCCGGCCGTGCAGGCGGGTGGTGAACCAGTGGCCGAGCTGGCGGGCCATGACCGGAGGGAGGGCGGCTGTCATGCGGTCGAACCAGACCTCGATGGTCTGGGGCAGGTCGTCCTCGAGGAAGCCGTAGGCGGTGAGGAACTCGCGCAGCAGGCGGGATGGGCCGGGCGCCGGAAGGCGCCAGCTGCCCGTTCTGCGCGGTAGTTGAAAGCCCGGCACGGCCCACAACGGCTTCGGCCGCCTGGGACGCCTCGCTGGCGAAGCGGAACAGGCCGGTGACGGCGTCCCCGATCCCGGCGGTGACTCTGTCTCGGAGGGCACGGCGGCAGTCAACAGCCGGGACACACCGCCCAGTCCGGGCCGACGCGCAACCGGACCGGCGAGCAGCAGGCCCAAGCGGCCACGGCGTACAAGCATGCGCGTCGAGCTGGCCGCTGCCTGCCCAACTGCAAAGACCTTCAGAACAGACACGAGCATGCCCGCCAGTCACGCTGGCGCACCGAGAAACCCCAAGATCCTCAACAGAGTCACGTTAGGCCGGGCCTGGCGCAGCACCCCTCCAATACGTCACAGAACGGCCACATCGTCATGACACGGCGCGCACTCACGACATGATGCTTTGCATACACCACGCAGGGGGAAACGAGGCCCTGTATTGCTAGGGGCGGCGGGGAGCCCGATTTGCGATGCCACCTCGGATGAATGCGACGGTCAGGACATGAGTGCGGACGGGTCGGCGGGGAGCGATGCGGGTTCCGGAGACGGGTCGGCGGGGAGCGATGCGGGTTCCGGAGACGGGTCGGCGGGGAGCACACTACTCGGGAATCCAAGATTTCGGGCCAGCGGGAAATTCCTTCTAACGGCAGCCGTTTCTACAATCGTGGCAACCATAATACCGTTCGCCTTTTCGTGGCTTCAGTCCGAGCTGAAAAGCAAGGAGTCCGAACCGCTCGATATACAGGTCAAGTATGGCGGAAATGACCCCCATTGCGCCGGTTCGTGGCTCTTTGCCGCTACTCCAAAAGATCTTCCTAAACTACCCAAGTCTACCTTGATTGACGCTTATTGGGCCCATAAGCAAGGGGGCATTGACAGGGAAGAGACGGATCTGGTTCTAACCGTCCAGGGTAAGCACTCTGACGCGGTGAACCTATCTCGCATTCGGATTGTCGATCTCCGGACACGCCCAGCACCCAAGGGGATTGCTGCAGGCACTTCTGGATGTGGCGGAGAAACGCCAGAACGCGTTTTCAATGTCGCGCTCGGAGACAGAGAACCGAAGGTCTTAGAATGGGACAAGAAGGCGTCGTCGTTGAAAAAAAGTGACGAGATCTCATTGTTCGTCACGGATTCACAAACCGAAAAATTCATCGTTCGGGCCTCCCCCTACCCAAGCACTGCACAGAAAGATCTTTGCGAGTGCGTGATCAGCTGGAGGTTGGCAATAGATTGGGTCTACCATGACAAGAGCGACACCTTGATCTTGGATGACCATGGGAAGCCATTTGAAACCGTCCAAGGTGGGCCCGAACAAACTTACATATACGATGAGTCGACCGGAAACTGGAATTACTTGCCTGCCTCCTAAGGACGACACGAACGGAGCGCCCTCTGCGGCTGAAGGCGTCGCGTGCATCGCTCGCGCGCCGGCCGGCGCACCGAAACTCAGCACCGCAGGCCCCGGCCGGCCGATCGGCGGGAAGAACAAGCACCGTGCACGTGAGCACCCCGTCGGAAAACAGGACAGAACGAACCTCACGGCACTCATCACAAGCAGCAAATCTGCATAAACGGCAAGCTTAGCCCGAGGTGCGCTGCGCTCTCTCTGAGCCGCCGTCCAGACGCCGTCTTGAGGGTGGCTCGGACCGCGGGTTTCCATTTTTTACTCCGCGCATGAGCAGCCAGTAGCCGCACGCCGCCATCACACCAAGCAGAGCACAGGTGGCCCAGAGGAACTCACCGCCGAAATGATCGATGACAAAACCCGAAATCAGGGGGGCGACCAGAGCGGCACCTGCCCATGATGTCGAGTAGACGCCCTGATATCTGCCGCGCCCCTGAGCCGGGGAAATCCGTACGACAAGATTTGTGTGAGTCGGAGCAGCGACGATTTCAGCGAGAGTCCAAAAGCCTACGGTGAATGCGTACATCGCGATGGACTCGGCAAACATGGTAAGACCGAATCCAAACCCTGCGAGTAGTGCCGAACCGATGAGGAGACGGCTTGCGTCCCAGTTCTGGATGCGTCTCGTGGCTGGAATCTGCAGAACTACGATCAATATTCCGTTGACCGCAATGACCATACCGAAATCCGAGCTGGAAAACCCGTCTTCCCCCATAGCGATGGGGAGCCCCACTGAGCCTTGTTGGTAAAGGAGTGCAATCACAAAGGACAGGGCGATGACGGCCATGAATCGGCCATCGCGCAGAACGCTACCGAGCCGAACGTTGTCCTGTCGCTCTCGCGAGTTCTGCGAGCTACTCGAAGGATCGCTCATCGGTGTGCCCACATGGTGGGACTCTGGGACTTTAGCGAAGACGACCACAGCGCAGACGAGCGTCATCGCAGCCTCTCCAAGAAAACCAGCGAGATAGCTCTTCTCCGCGATGAATCCCGCCGCTACGGAAGAGATCGCAATGCCAAGATTTATTGCCCAGAAATTTATGGAGAAGGCCCTCATCCGGTCTTCGGGGCGAACTATGTCGGCTATCATCGCTTGAATTGCCGGTCGAGATCCGCTGCTGGACATACCCACCAGGAAAGCAACACCAGCAATGGCGGCGGGGTGGGTCATGAATGCCAGTACAGCGACAGAGACAGCCGTGAATACCTGAGCGACCAGAATCGTCGGTCTTCGGCCGAGCCTGTCAGCCATCACTCCAGCGCCCAGCGCCGAGATAACACCCCCCAGTCCCAGCAGCGCCGCTACAAGGCCTGCAAACGAAGCAGAATACCCGCGTTCCAGAGTCAGGTAGAGCGCCGTGAAGGTCGCAACGAATGATCCCATTCGATTTACAAGAGTGCTGACCCAAAGCCACCAGAAAGCACGAGGGAGGCCCGATATCATTGATCGGCTCACCCGACCTGTCTCAACAGTAAACAAATCAACCTCCATATCTCACCATCGGCAGGTCTGAGGCCCGTCTCCAGCGAGGCGCTGGAGCCGCTGCGCGCCCCAGACCGGGCTGACCAAGGATGAACCGCGAGGTTCTCGGTCAACGACTCTCAGCGGCGGTCCCCCTCCTGC
>NZ_JBSFZS010000258.1:0-5415 GCF_053600395.1 Streptomyces sp. NPDC005070
GCCAATTGTCGCGTTCCCGGCGGATGTTGGTGGCCGCGAGGCAGTGCTCCACGACGACCTGCGGTTCGGTGTCGTCGACACTTCCGGCCGCGCTCGGGGCCGGTCAGACCCGCGCGGCGCAGGGCGTCGGCCATGGCGCTGTTCGCCGGCGGCTGAGCCTGCCGGGAGGCGCCCCCGGCCGCGCCCGCACCGCCGCCGCGGCCCTGCCGCTGCTGGCCGCGCTGCTGGGGCGGCCGCCCACCCCGCTGGGGCCGGCCGCCGCCGCCCTCGGCCGCCGGAGCGGCCGCCTCGTCGTCCAGCCGGAGCGTCAGCGAGATCCGCTTGCGCGGGATGTCGATGTCCAGGACCTTCACCCTGACGATGTCACCGGGCTTCACGACGTCCCGCGGGTCCTTGACGAAGGTCTTGGACATCGCGGAGACGTGCACGAGCCCGTCCTGGTGGACGCCGATGTCCACGAACGCGCCGAACGCGGCCACGTTCGTGACGACGCCCTCCAGGACCATCCCGGCCACCACGTCGGAGATCTTCTCCACGCCCTCCTTGAAGGTGGCCGTCTTGAAGGCGGGACGCGGGTCGCGACCCGGCTTCTCCAGCTCCCTGAGGATGTCCGTGACGGTCGGCAGACCGAAGGTCTCGTCGACGAATTCGGCCGGCTTCAGCGAGCGCAGCACGCTCGTGTTGCCGATCAGCGACGCGACCTCGCTGCCCGCCGTCTTCACCATCCGCCGCACCACGGGGTACGCCTCGGGGTGCACGCTGGACGCGTCGAGCGGGTCGCTGCCGCCCCGGATCCGCAGGAAGCCCGCACACTGCTCGTACGCTTTCGGACCGAGCCGTGCCACGCCCTTGAGGGCCGTACGGGAGGTGAAGGGGCCGTTGGCGTCGCGGTGGGCGACGATGTTCTCCGCGAGGCCGGAGGTGATGCCGGAGACCCGCGCCAGCAGCGGGGCGGAGGCGGTGTTCACGTCCACACCCACGCCGTTCACACAGTCCTCGACCACCGCGTCGAGCGAGCGCGACAGCTTCACCTCGGACAGGTCGTGCTGGTACTGCCCCACACCGATCGACTTCGGGTCGATCTTCACCAGCTCGGCCAGCGGGTCCTGGAGCCGGCGCGCGATGGAGACGGCGCCGCGCAGCGACACGTCCATGTCGGGCAGCTCCTGCGAGGCGAACGCGGACGCCGAGTACACCGAAGCGCCCGCCTCCGACACCATCACCTTGGTGAGGTTCAGCTCCGGGTGCCTGGTGATGAGCTCACCGGCGAGCTTGTCGGTCTCGCGCGAGGCCGTGCCGTTGCCGATGGCGATCAGGTCGACCGCGTGCTCCTTGGAGAGCCGGGCGAGCTTGGCGACGGCCTCGTCCCACTTGTTCGCCGGGACGTGCGGGTAGATGACGTCCGTGGCGACGACCTTGCCGGTCGCGTCGACGACGGCGACCTTCACGCCCGTACGGAAGCCCGGGTCCAGGCCCAGCGTCGCGCGCGTGCCCGCCGGGGCGGCGAGCAGCAGGTCCCGCAGGTTCGCCGCGAAGACGTCCACCGCCTCGTCCTCGGCGGCGGTGCGCAGCCTGAGGCGCACGTCGATGCCGAGGTGCACGAGGATGCGCGTGCGCCAGGCCCAGCGGGCGGTGTCCGTCAGCCACTTGTCGCCGGGGCGGCCGCGGTCGGCGATCCCGAAGCGGTGGGCGACGATCCCCTCGTACGAGGACGGTCCCTCGGTGGACTCCTCCGGCTCCAGGACGAGATCGAGGACGTCCTCCTTCTCGCCGCGCAGCATGGCGAGGATCCGGTGCGAGGGCAGCGCCTTGAACGGCTCGGCGAAGTCGAAGTAGTCGGCGAACTTGGCGCCCGCCTCCTCCTTGCCCTCACGCACCTTGGCGGCGAGCCGTCCGCGCACCCACATGCGCTCGCGCAGCTCGCCGATCAGGTCGGCGTCCTCGGAGAACCGCTCGGTGAGGATGGACCGGGCGCCGTCCAGGGCGGCCTGCGGGTCGGCGACGCCCTTGTCGGCGTCGACGAAGGCCGCGGCCGCGGCGAGCGGGTCCACCGAGGGGTCGCCGAGCAGGCCCTCGGCCAGCGGCTCCAGACCCGCCTCGCGCGCGATCTGCGCCTTGGTGCGCCGCTTGGGCTTGAACGGCAGATAGATGTCCTCGAGGCGCGCCTTGGTCTCGGCGGCTCTGATCTGCGCCTCCAGCTCGGCGCTGAGCTTGCCCTGTTCGCGCACCGAGTCGAGGATCGCGGACCGCCGGTCCTCCAGCTCCCGCAGATAGCGCAGCCGCTCCTCGAGGGTGCGCAGTTGCGCATCGTCGAGCATCTCGGTCGCTTCCTTGCGGTAGCGGGCGATGAAGGGCACCGTCGAACCGCCGTCGAGCAAGTCGACGGCCGCCTTGACCTGCCGCTCCCGTACGCCGAGTTCTTCGGCGATCCTGCCTTCGATGGACCCTACGAGGGGTGTCGTCACGATCCCGTACCGCCTTCTCCACTGAGGTTGCGCGGCAATTGTGGCAGGTGACGACGACAACGGGGGCTCAGGGCGCCACACGGAGGGGCCGCGAGCCGTCCGGGTCCGCGCCTCGGGCACCCGCTCCGAGGGGGCCCACCACAGGCGCGCCCCCTACGGACGAGCGTGGTCCGGAGCGGTCCGGACGGCTCACTCCTTGCCGATCATTCCCTCCGGGAACGCGCCCGCGGCGAAGGCGGTCATCAGCATGCCCTTCGCGATCTCGGTGAGCCGTTCGACCCCGGCGGCGCCCAGGTGTTCGTACGGAGCCCGGTCGAGGCGGTCCGTCCGGGCCTCGACGTCCCGGCGCAGCTCCGCACCGGCCGGCGTCAGCTCGCCGTCCGCGTCGAGCAGCCCGCGCTCGCGCAGCCGCCCGGACGCGGCCTCCCAGTCCTGCCGGGACCAGCCGCGGGTGCCGAGCACCCACCGCGGCGCCATGCCCTTGCCGGTCGCGGTGTGGCTCACCAGGGCCTCCACCGGGTCGAGCTCGGCGTCGAGCAGCACCGCGAGGTGACCGTCGCCCCGGTACTCGCGCAGCAGGGTGGCCGCGTGCCAGAGCGCCAGGTGCGGCGCCGCGGGCACGGGCAGGTCCGCGTGAGCGGCGTACAGCGGGCGGAAGGCGCGGGTGCAGGCCTCGGTCGCGCGCAGGGCGAGCTTCGCCGCCTCGGCCACCTCCTCGGACGCGATGACGTCCTCGCCGAGCAGCCGCCGGAGCGTCGTGTCCACGGCACGCAGACGAGCCGCGAGCACCGTCTCCGGAGAGGCGGCCCGCCACACCGCGGGCACGTGTGCGGCGACGAGTTCGTGCCGGAAGTTGAAGAACGTCGCCGTCACCGTGCCCGCGCCGACCGCGCCCATCGCGGCGGCCCGCACCGCGAAGTAGGCGCTGCGCTCGTTCTCGACGCCGACCGCGGCCAGCTCACGGCCCAGATCGGGCGAGAAGTAGTGCGTCGAGTGCAGCGGATTGAGGACGTTGTGGCAGCGCCGTCCGGCGCGCTCCGGCAGTGAAGGGGTCATACCCCGCCACATTACCGACTGGTTGGTATGTCGGGAACTCCCGGACCCCCGATGGCAGGAAAGGTGGGATCCTCGACATTGCGGCCATCCACGCACCGGCCGAGAATCGGTACATGCGAACGGTCCTGATCGTCCTCTTCGACGGCGTGCAGAGCCTCGACGTCACCGGCCCCCTGGAGGTGTTCGCGGGCGCCGAGAGCTACCGCGGCGGCTCGTACGGCATCCGCACGGCCTCCCTGGACGGCACCCGGTCCGCTCCTCCAGCGGCCTCGTCCTGGTACCGGACCGGGCGCTGGCCGACGCGCCGGACCCGCACACCCTGCTGGTTCCCGGCGGCAGCGGCACCCGGCGTCCGGATCCCCGGCTGATCGACTGGCTGCGCGCCCACGGGCCGCGCGCCGAGCGTCTGGTCTCGGTGTGCACCGGTGCCGGACTGCTCGCGGCGGCGGGCCTGCTCGACGGCCGTCGCGCGACGACCCACTGGGCCCACTGCGACCGGCTCGCCCGCGACCACCCGGCGGTCACGGTCGATCCCGACCCCATCTTCGTACGCGACGGCAACGTCGCCACGTCGGCGGGCGTCACCTCCGGCATCGACCTGGCCCTCGCCCTCGTGGAGGACGACCTGGACCGTGACGCCGCCCTCACCATCGCCCGCCATCTCGTCGTCTTCCTCCGCAGGCCGGGCAACCAGGCCCAGTTCAGCGCCCAGCTCGCCGCCCAGACCGCGCGACGCGAACCGCTGCGCGAGGTCCAGCACTGGATCTCCGAGCATCCGGGCGACGACCTGAGCGTCGAGTCGCTCGCGGTCCGCGCCCGGCTCTCGCCCCGGCACTTCGCGCGGGCCTTCCGGACGGAGACGGGCACGACACCCGGCCGGTACGTGGAGCGCGTACGGCTCGAACACGCCCGCCGTCTCCTGGAGGACACCGCCTACGGCATCGAGGAGGTCTCCCGGGCGTCCGGCTACGGCACACCCGAGGCGATGCGCCGCGCCTTCCTGAAATTCCTCGGCTCGGCCCCCGCGGAGTACCGCCGCCGCTTCCACCCGGCCTCCACCGCCTGACATCCCAACATCCCACCGCTCCGCGCGGCGGCACACCCCCGCGCCGAAAGGATCCCGATGCAGATCGCCATCGTCCTCTACGACCGCTTCACCGCCCTGGACGCCGTGGGCCCCTACGAGACGCTCGGCCGGCTGCCCGACGCGGACACCGTGTTCGTCGCGGAACGCACCGGCCCGGTCCGTTCCGACACCGGCCGGCTCGCGCTGACCGCGGACAAGAGCCTCGCGGAGATCCCGCGCCCGGACATCGTGGTCGTACCGGGAGGGCCGGGCCAGAGCGACCAGATGCACAACACGGTCCTGCTCGACTGGCTGCGGGCCGCCGACGCCACCAGCCTCTGGACGACCTCGGTGTGCACCGGGTCCCTGCTGCTCGCCGCGGCGGGGCTCCTGAAGGGACGCCGGGCCACCTCCCACTGGCTGGCACTCGACCAGCTCGCGCGCTTCGGCGCGAAGCCCACGCGGGAGCGGGTCGTGTTCGACGGCGGGTACGTGACCTCGGCCGGTGTCTCCTCCGGCATCGACATGGGCCTGGCCCTGCTCGGCCGGATCGCCGGGGACGAACACGCCCAGGCCGTTCAGCTCCTGACCGAGTACGACCCGCAGCCGCCCTACGACGCCGGGTCCCCGGAGAAGGCGCCCGCGCACCTCGTCGAGGAGTTCCGCGGCAAGAGCCGTTTCCTCCTGACTTGACATCCTCGCCCGCCTAAAGGAGGGCGATTCCCGCCTGCCTCGCTGTTGTCGGGCGCGGCTTCGGGTGGGTTCCTGTTTCATCGCGCTGCGCCGGGACGAGTCCCGGTCTTACCCGCGCTCCGCAGGCTGACACCG
>NZ_JBSFZS010000259.1:0-5334 GCF_053600395.1 Streptomyces sp. NPDC005070
GGCCGAAGGTGTAGTAGAGTCGGCCGGAGATCACACTGGCCGCGTTGCCACTGGAAAGGTAGCCCTCCACACCGTCGGGCACCTTGAGCGGGCGAGCCCCTCGTGCGTGAGTGAGTCGGTGGTCGTTCGCGCCCGATCAGACGGCGAGTTTGACCATGTCCGCCTGCGGACCCTTCTGGCCCTGCGAGATCTCGAACTCCACTCGCTGACCCTCTTCAAGGGTGCGGTAGCCGTCCATCTGAATCGCGCTGTAGTGCACGAAGACGTCCGCACCACCGTCGACCGCGATGAAGCCGTACCCCTTCTCCGCGTTGAACCACTTGACGGTGCCCTGAGCCATGCCTAACTCCCCTATTACTGGCCCTTGCACAGATCCACACTTCGCGGATCCGGGTCAGACCTCACCCCCCAACGGTTGGGGGTGTGCGCCGGAACGCGTCGACCGCGGCTGAATGTATCTGTCCAACTGCCCTCTGCAACAGGTCAATCGGACGAGAATTCTGGGCATGGCCGATCAATGATATGCGGAGAATGCGCAAGGATTCAGGGCAAGTCGGGCCCCGTAAATGCCATAAAATGCCCAAAAAGGTGAGCCATTTTGGCTACTTCTTGTCGCCCGCCGAACGGTCACTCATATGCGTCCGGCATGAAACCAACATCAAAATTGGAGCGACTTCCCCAACTCTAGCGCGTTCAACCCTACAGAATTGCCCCCTCCGCTTGTCTTACGGAGGGGGCAATTATGTGAACGCAATGTGTTCGGCATTACCGAGGGTAACGATCAGCCTCCGGCGACAGCCGGAATGATCGAGACGCCCACGCCGTCCGGAGTCGCCGTCTCCAGGCCCTGCTCGAAGCGCACGTCGTCGTCGTTGACGTACACGTTGACGAAGCGGCGCAGCTTGCCCTGGTCGTCCAGGACGCGCGCGGCGATGCCCGTGTGGTTCTTCTCCAGGTCGCCGATGACCTCGGCGAGGGTCGCGCCCTCGGCCGTCACCTCGGCGGCGCCACCGGTGTAGGTGCGCAGGATGGTGGGGATGCGGACGTTGACGCTCATGATGCGAGGCCAGCCTCTCGGAAGGAGTCGAGGTTCGGGCGGATGGTCGCGGTCAGCCCGGTGTCGGAGGCCACGGCGTCCAGGGTCTTGAGGCCGTCGCCGGTGTTCAGCACGACCGTCGTGAGGGCCGGGTCCAGGAGACCGTTCTCGATGAGCTTGCGGGTGACACCGACGGTCACACCGCCCGCCGTCTCCGCGAAGATGCCCTCGGTGCGCGCGAGCAGCTTGATCGCGTCGACGATCTGCTCGTCGTTCACGTCCTCCACCGCGCCGCCGGTGCGCCGGGCGATGTCGAGCACGTACGGACCGTCCGCCGGGTTGCCGATCGCGAGCGACTTGGCGATCGTGTCCGGCTTCTGCGGCCGTACGACGTCGTGGCCGGCCTTGTAGGCGACGGACACCGGGGAGCAGCCCTCGGCCTGGGCGCCGAAGATCTTGTACGGCTTGTCCTCGACGAGCCCGAGCTTGATCAGCTCCTGGAGTCCCTTGTCGATCTTCGTGAGTTGGGAGCCGGAGGCGATCGGCACGACGAGCTGGTCGGGGAGCCTCCAGCCGAGCTGCTCGCAGATCTCGTACGCCAGGGTCTTGGAGCCCTCGGCGTAGTAGGGCCGCAGGTTGACGTTGACGAAGCCCCAGCCCTCGCCGGCCGGGTCGCCGATCAGCTCGGAGCAGAAACGGTTCACGTCGTCGTAGTTGCCCTCGATGCCGACGAGCTCGCCGCCGTAGACCGCGGCCATGACGACCTTGCCCTGCTCCAGGTCGTGCGGGATGAACACACAGGAGCGGAAGCCTGCGCGGGCCGCCGCGGCGCCCACCGCTCCGGCGAGGTTGCCGGTGGAGGAGCAGGAGAGGGTGGTGAATCCGAAGGCGCGGGCCGCTTCGATGGCCTGGGCGACGACGCGGTCCTTGAAGGAGTGCGTCGGGTTGCCGGAGTCGTCCTTGACGAAGAGCTTTCCGGCGTCGACGCCGAGCTCGCGGGCGAGGTTGTCGGCCTGGACGAGCTTGGTCCAGCCGGGGTTGATGTTCGGCTTGTCCGCCACGTCCGCGGGGACGGGCAGCAGCGGCGCGTAACGCCAGATGTTCGCGGGTCCCGCTTCGATGCGCTTGCGGAGTTCCTCGGTGTCGTAGGCCGAGAAGTCGTAGGCGATCTCCAGCGGGCCGAAACACTCCTCGCAGGCGAAGACCGGGCCGAGCGGGACGCGGTGTCCGCACTCGCGGCAGGAAAGCGCCGCGGCCGGTCCGAGGTCCACCGCGTCGGCGGAGTTCGTGGTGCTTGCAACTGTCTGCGCAGCCATGGAGGCGAGGCCCTTTCTCCTCATCTTCCTCACGGCGCACTTCGCCGTGAGACGGATTTGGCACCTTCCCTAGCCGGGAGCCTCGCGACGCGATCGACATCGATCGGTACGAGACCGGCTGGAGGGTTGCCGGGGCTTCATCGGGCCGTATCCCTCTGCCCCTCTGGATGAGCGGTATTTGATTGTTGAACTGTTGAACACGATACGCGCCGACGATCCAGGACATGCGATGGTCATGCGCGTTGTTCAAGACTGTAACCGAAGGCCAGGACAGTTGAGATAGTCGTCCGAACCGCGAGACGACGGCAATCGATCTGCCGCTGGCCGCAGCGGGCACGCCGATGAGAGCGTGTGATCAGACAGTGAGGAGCCGCAGACGGTGCTGAGAGAAGTCGAAAGCTGGCTGAGCACACGCTCCTGGTCCGCGACCGACCGCCCGCTCCACAGGATCATGGCAGCCAAGCGCGTCACCGGGTCGACGGTGAGTGTCGTGCTGCCCGCGCTCAACGAGGAGGAGACGGTCGGAGAGATCGTCGCGATCATCCGCCACGACCTGATGCAGCAGGTGCCCCTCGTCGACGAGATCGTCGTCGTCGACTCCGGCTCGACCGACCGCACCGCCGCGGTCGCCGCCGCCGCTGGCGCGCGTGTCGTGCACCGCGACGACATCCTCCCGCGGATCCCGGCCGTGCCCGGCAAGGGCGAGGTGCTGTGGCGGTCGCTGCTCGTGACGAGCGGGGACATCGTCTGCTTCATCGACGCGGACCTCAAGGAGTTCTCGTCCGACTTCGTCTCCGGGATCGTGGGCCCGCTGCTCACCGAACCCGGCGTCGACCTGGTCAAGGCCATGTACGACCGCCCGCTGGCCGGCGGCGGCGGGCAGGGCGGCCGGGTCACCGAGCTGATGGCCCGCCCGCTCCTGAACATGCACTGGCCGCAGCTCGCGGGCTTCGTCCAGCCGCTCGGCGGCGAGTACGCGGCCCGCCGCTCGCTGCTCGAACAGCTCCCCTTCCCGGTCGGCTACGGCGTCGAACTGGGCATGCTCGTCGACTCCCTGCACCTGGTGGGACTGGACGCCCTCGCCCAGGTCGACGTCGGGGTGCGCAAGCACCGCCACCAGGACGGCCAGGCGCTCGGCCGCATGGCCGCCGCGATCTACCGCACCGCGCAGCTCCGGCTGGCGCGCGGGCACCTGATCCGCCCCGCCCTCACCCAGTTCGAGCGGGACCGCGACGGTTTCCGGCCGCGCACGTACTCCGTGGACACGGAGGAAAGGCCGCCGATGAGCGAAATCTCCGAGTACCAGACGCGCAAAGCCGCGTAGTCCGGCGCCGACGGCCGCCGATCGCATACGGCCGAAGGGCGCGTTTGAGCGTTTCGAGACGGGGCTAGGTTTCGAGGCATGGCTTCAACGCACGGTGCCCACAGGATTCTGGTCGCCTCCAACCGCGGCCCGGTCACCTACGAGGTACGGGAGGACGACTCGCTGCACGCCAGACGCGGCGGCGGCGGTCTCGTCTCGGGACTCTCGGCGATCGGGCCGGACGCGGGTGCCCTCTGGATCTGCTCCGCCCTCGGCGACGGCGACCGGGAGGCCGTCCGGCGCGGAGTCCACGAGGACGGCGTACGCATGCTGGCCATCGACGCCGCCACGCACGCCGACGCGTACAACGGCATCGCCAACTCCGTGCTGTGGTTCGTGCACCACCTGCTCTACCAGACCCCGCTGGAGCCGGTCTTCGACGCGGAGTTCCGGCGCCGGTGGGAGTCGTACCGGACCTACAACCGCGCCTTCGCCGAGGCACTGGCCGAGGAGGCGGCCGACGGCGCGGCCGTGCTGGTCCAGGACTACCACCTGTGCCTGGTGCCCGGGATGCTCCGCGAGCTGCGCCCCGACCTGCGCATCGGTCACTTCTCCCACACTCCGTGGGCGCCCGAGGACTACTTCCGGATGCTCCCCGACGACATCCGCGCGGAGCTGATGGCGGGCATGCTCGGCGCGGACCGGGTGGCCTTCCTGACCTGGCGGTGGGCCACCGCCTTCATGCGCTGCGCGGAGGGGACCGAACCCGGCCGCTACCGCGCCACCGGGACCTCGGGCGGCGCCCCCCGGACGATCGAGCACCTGGAGGGCGCCCTGCCGCCGGTGCGCGAGACCCGCGTCGGCGTGCACGGCCTCGGCGCGGACGCCGAGTTCCTGCGCGAGCGCTCACACCGCGCGGACGTCGGGGAACGGATGGCGGCGCTGCGCGAGGAGATCGGCGCGGACCGCAGGACGATCGTGCGCGTCGACCGGACCGAGCTGTCCAAGAACATCGTGCGGGGACTGCTGGCGTACCGGCAGCTCCTCGACGACCGTCCCGAGTGGCGCGAGCGGGTCGTCCACGTGGCGTTCGCCTATCCGTCACGGCAGGACCTCGCGGTGTACCGGGACTACACGGCCGAGGTGCAGCGGCTCGCCGACGAGATCAACGAGCGGTACGGAACGCCCGGCTGGACCCCGGTGGTGCTGCACGTGAAGGACGACTTCGCGCGCTCGCTCGCCGCCTACCGGCTCGCCGACGTCGCCCTCGTCAACCCCATCAGGGACGGCATGAACCTCGTCGCCAAGGAGATCCCGGTCGTCTCCGACGAGGGCTGCGCGCTGGTGCTGTCCCGGGAGGCCGGGGCGTACGAGGAACTGGGCGAGGACGCGATCTCCGTGAACCCGTACGACGTGACCGGGACGGCGCGGGCGCTGCACGAGGCACTCGGCATGCAGCCGGGCGAACGGGCGGAGCGCACCAAACGCCTGGCCGCCGCGGCCACCGCCCTGCCCCCGGCCCAGTGGTTCCTGGACCAGCTCCACGAGCTGGAGAGCTGAGGAGGAACGGGCGGCGGTCGCGGGTCCGGTCCGGTGGGTGGGTCGGGGCCGTGCCGGTGCATCAGCCCGTCGCCGTTGGGTGAGGGGTGGGCGTCGGTGGCGACGGGCATCGATGTACC
>NZ_JBSFZS010000260.1:0-5333 GCF_053600395.1 Streptomyces sp. NPDC005070
ACAGGTCGGTGACGTGCCGTCCGGCGGTGCCGATGTGCCGGCGACGGCTGGGCAACGCTGGGGGAAGCGTGCGGCGGCCGACGCGACCGCAAGGAGGAGTGCCGATGGATCCCGTCGAGGCCCTGGACCGGATCGCGTTCCTGCTGGAGCGGAGCCTGGCGCCCACGTATCGCGTACGGGCCTTTCGCACCGCGCAGGGTCTGCTCGCCGGGCTGACCGCCGACGAGGTCGGCGACCGCGCCGCGAACGGGACGCTGGAGTCGCTCAAGGGCATCGGCCCGAAGACCGCGCAGGTGGTGCGGGAGGCACTGGCCGGCGAGGTGCCCGGCTATCTGGAGAAGGTGGAGCGGGAGGCCTCGGGACCGCTCGCCGAGGGCGGTGCGGGTCTGCGGGAGCTGCTGCGGGGGGACTGCCATCTGCACTCGGACTGGTCGGACGGCGGCAGCCCGATCGAGGAGATGGGGCGCACGGCGGCGCGGCTCGGTCACGCGTGGGCGGTGCTCACCGACCACTCGCCCCGGCTGACCGTGGCGAACGGCCTGTCGCCGGAGCGGCTGCGCGAGCAACTGGCGGTCGTCGCCGACCTCAACGAACGCTGGGCGCCCTTCCGGCTGCTCACCGGCATCGAGTGCGACATCCTCGACGACGGATCGCTCGACCAGGAGCCGGAGCTGCTGGAGCGACTGGACGTGGTGGTCGTGTCCGTGCACTCCAAGCTGCGCATGGACGCGGGGCCGATGACCCGCCGCATGGTCGCCGCCGTGCGCAATCCGCACGCGGACATCCTCGGCCACTGCACGGGCCGGCTGATCACGGGCCGCGGCCGGCCGGAGTCCGTGTTCGACGCGGACGCCGTGTTCGCGGCCTGCGCGGAGACCGGCACGGCCGTCGAGATCAACAGCCGTCCGGAGCGCCTCGACCCGCCGCGCCGGCTGCTGCGCCAGGCGGTCGAGGCGGGTGTCCTGTTCTCCCTGGACACCGACGCACACGCTCCCGGGCAACTGGACTGGCAGATCTACGGGTGCGCGCGGGCCGAGGAGTGCGGGGTGCCGCCGGCGCGTGTCGTCACCACATGGACCCGGGAGCAGGTGCTGACCTGGGCCCGGACCCGCGAGACACCGTGACGCACGTCACCGCCGACGGCCCCGTTCCGGGGAACACCCACAGGTAGTTACCCGTTGAACAAACCGTGGGTGCGGATGGGACAGTGTCCCCGGGCCTCACCCCAGCCCGCAGGGACGATCGTCCGGCTGAAG
Organism: Streptomyces sp. NPDC005070; assembly: GCF_053600395.1. NCBI lineage: Bacteria > Bacillati > Actinomycetota > Actinomycetes > Kitasatosporales > Streptomycetaceae > Streptomyces > Streptomyces sp. NPDC005070. The sequence continues at coordinate 1,257 of NZ_JBSFZS010000260.1, forward strand.
CCCTGTGGAGCGTTTCGCCGCGAGGCGACCGCCATCGGCGCCCACACAGACGACCCCGACCGCGATTCCCCCATCCGGTCGGGGTCTTTTCTCTGCCCGGGCCGGCCGTTCGCCGCCCCGGCCGTGTCCGTTTGACTTCGAGTCCGCTCCAATTCGTAGCGTGCGGGGCATGAGCACTGCACAGCACAAGATCGGTTCGGGATTCGGTGCCCGGAGCACCGCGGACGACGTCCTGCGGGGCATCGACCTCTCCGGAAGACTCGCGATCGTCACGGGCGGCTACTCGGGCCTCGGACTGGAGACGACCCGGGCCCTGGCCAAGGCGGGCGCCCATGTCGTGGTCCCCGCGCGGCGCCCGGCCACCGCGCGCGAGGCGCTGGCCGGCATCGACGGCGCCGAGACCGACGACCTCGATCTCGGCGACCTGGACAGCGTGCGCGCCTTCGCCGAGCGGTTCCTCGCCTCGGGCCGCGTCATCGACATCGTCATCGACAGCGCCGGCATCATGGCCTGCCCCGAGACACGGGTCGGCCCCGGCTGGGAGGCGCAGTTCGCGACCAATCACCTCGGCCACTTCGCGCTGGTCAACCGGCTCTGGCCGGCGATCGCGCCGGGCGGCGCGCGGGTCGTGTCCGTGTCCTCCGCCGGCCACCACAACTCCGGCATCCGCTGGGCCGACGTGCACTGGCGGACCGGTTACGACAAGTGGCAGGCCTACGGGCAGGCGAAGACGGCGAACGTGCTCTTCGCCGTGGAACTCGACCGACGGGGACGGGACTTCGGCGTACGGGCCTTCTCGCTGCACCCCGGCGGCATCCTCACCCCGCTCCAGCGGCACCTGCCCCGGGCGGAGATGGTCGAACGCGGCTGGATCGACGAAGACGGGAAGCCGCTGAACCCGGAGGCCTTCAAGACGCCCGAGCAGGGCGCCGCCACCCAGGTGTGGGCCGCGACCTCGCCCCGGCTCGCCGGGATGGGCGGGGTGTACTGCGAGGACTGCGACATCGCCGAACCGGCTCCGGCGGACGGCACCCGGACCGGTGTGAGCGCCTACGCGACCGATCCCGAACAGGCCTCCCGGCTGTGGGAGTTGTCGGCGGAGCTGACCGGCGTGAACGCCTTCGGCTGAGCCGCGCGCGCCCCCGCCGCGTCAGGGTCGACCCCGAGGGGGTCAGTGCGGTGCGCGTTCCTCCAGGGCCGTGCGCCAGGCGGGTGACGGTCCCGTCGGCGCGGGTTCCGCGCGCCGGCCGCCGCGTGCGAAGAAGTCGGCCAGCGGGAGGATCGCGGCGCCGACCGTGACGGCGTCGGGGCCGAGCCGGCCGAGGTCCACGGTGACGTGCTGGGCGGGGTAGCGCAGGGCGTACGAGGAGGCGTACCGGCGGACGGCGGGCAGGAAGCGGGAGCCGAGCTGGAGGCCGGCCCAGCCGCCGATGAGGATCCGTTCGGGCTGGAAGAGGTTGATCAGGTCGGAGAGGCCGGCGCCCAGGTACTCCGCGGTCTCCTCCAGGACGGCGAGCGCGATGCGGTCGGGCTCGGTGCCCTCGGGCGGGTAGGCGGCGGCGAGCATCGCGGTGAGCGCGGTCTCCTCGTCCGTGCCCTCCGGGGGCCGCCCGCCCTCCTCGCGCCAGCGGTCCAGGAGCGCCTCCGCTCCCGCGTACGCCTCCAGGCAGCCGAGGGCACCGCAGCGGCAGCGGCGGCCCCTGACCCGTACGGTCAGGTGCCCCCATTCGACGGACCGGCCGTTCTCGACCTCCTCCGTGACGAGAGAGGCGCCCACGCCGGAGCCGAAGAGCACGACCACCGCGTTGCGGGCGCCGCGTCCGGCGCCGAACCACATCTCGGCCTGACCGAGGGTGCGGGCGCCGTTGTCCGCGAAGTACGGGACGGTGTCGGGGAGTTCGCAGGCCGAGCGGAGCAGGGACTCCAGCGGGACGGCGTCCCAGCCGATGGTCTGGCCGTGCACGACCGCGCCGCGCTCGGGGGTGCGGGCGACGATGCCGGGCACTCCTATGCCGACCCCGAGGAGCTGCTCGGGGGCGATGTCCGCCTCGGCGAGGACCTCGGCGATGCCGTCGCGGATGTGGCCGACGATGACGTCGACGTCGTACTCCTGACGCCGGAGGGGCCGGTCGGTCTCGTATCCCTGGTGTTCCAACGGCCGCTCGGTGCGGGCGAGTTCGGTGAGGGTCAGGTCGAACAGCTCGATACGGACCCGGGTCTCGCCGACGTCGACGCCGATCATGTGGCCGCTGCCGGGCACGACGCGGAGCAGGGTTCGGGGGCGTCCGCCGTCGGAGTCGACGCTTCCGGCCTCCTCCACGAGGCCGTCGGCGACGAGTTCGGCGACCACGTTGCTGATGGATCCGGAACTCAGCCCGGTCGCGGGACCGAGCTCGTAGCGGCTCATCGGCCCGTCGAAATACAACCGTTGTAGTACGGCGGTGCGATTGCCCCGTCGCAGGTCACGCACTGTCCGCCCGTTCCGCCCCGCCATGTGATGTCCCTTCCGGCCTGCCCGACCTGCAAGATACCCCTGCGCGATCCCTTGACGCGACTTTCTTCCGGGTCTTAACTCACGTCCTAAATTAAGCCATGAGGATCGTTCGGGAAGTGAACACGGACGCCCCTCGTGCGCTCCCTCCGGGAAAGGGACATACGCAGCCATGCGCAGAATCCGAGCCGCGGCCGCCGGTGCGGTCACCATCTCCCTGCTGACCGCCGCGACCGCCTGTGGCGGCGGCTCGTCGAGCGGCGGGTCCAACGCCTCGCCCAAGACACTCACGTACTGGGCGTCCAACCAGGGCGCCAGCATCGAGATCGACAAGAAGACGCTCGCCCCCGAACTGGCCAAGTTCGAGAAGCAGACCGGCATCAAGGTGAAGCTGGAGGTCGTGCCCTGGTCCGACCTGCTGAACCGGATCCTCACCGCCACGACCTCGGGCCAGGGCCCGGACGTCCTGAACATAGGCAACACCTGGAGCGCCTCGCTCCAGGCCACCGGCGCGCTGCTGCCCTGGGACGCGAAGAACTTCGACAAGATCGGCGGCAAGGACCGCTTCGTCGACTCCGCGCTGGGCTCGACGGGCGCCGAGGGCAAGGACCCCGCCGCGGTGCCGCTGTACTCGATGGCGTACGCGCTCTACTACAACAAGAAGATGTTCGCCGACGCCGGGATCGCGGGCCCGCCGGCCACCTGGGACGAGCTGGTCGCCGACGGCAAGAAGATCTCCAAGGGCGGCAAGTGGGGCCTCGGCGCCGAGGGGTCGAACGCCTCGGAGAACATCCACCACGCCTTCGTCTTCGCCAAGCAGCACGGCGCCGACTTCTTCACCGCCGACGGCAAGGCGGACTTCACCAACGACGGAGTCGTCGCCGCGGTCAAGCAGTACGTCGACCTGATGGCGAAGGACAAGATCATCGCCCCGGGCAACGCCGAGTACGCCCAGAACCAGTCGGTGAGCGACTTCGCCAAGGGCAAGAACGCGATGCTGCTGTGGCAGTCCGCCGCCGCCAACCTCAAGTCGCAGGGCATGGCCGACGACGCGTACGGCATCGCTCCGGTGCCCGTTCAGTCCGGCACCCCGGGCACGGGCACCAACGTCAACTCGATGGTCGCGGGCATCAACCTCGCCGTGTTCAAGAACACCAAGAACCTCGACGGCGCGACGAAGTTCGTGAAGTTCCTGACCAGTGACGCCGAGCAGAAGATCCTCAACGGCGCGTACACCTCGATCCCGCCGGTCAAGACCGCCCAGACGGACACCGCGTTCAACTCCCCCTCGAACGCGGTTCTCAAGGACACCTTGGCCAAGAGCGCCGCCGCGCTGCCGCAGGTCGCCGACGAGTCCCAGTTCGAGACCGCGGTCGGTACGGCCATCAAGAGTCTGTTCGCCGACGCCGCCGGCGGCCGCGCGGTGACCACCGCGTCGGTGAAGGCCGCGCTCGAGAAGGCCCAGCAGCAGATGCCGAAGAAGTGAGTGCGGACACCGTCATGACCACCACGACCGCCGCTTCCGCCGAACCCGGCGAGCGGACGGTGCGCAAGAGCTCCCCCGGTGCGGCGCGCGGCCCGCGCCG
>NZ_JBSFZS010000261.1:0-5271 GCF_053600395.1 Streptomyces sp. NPDC005070
GAGGTGCCGTCCCGGAACCAGACCGGCTCCGTGACAACTCGAAGAACTTTACTCACGCGGCAGGGCAGTGTCAACACCCGCCTGTCAAGATCTTTTGTCTCGCCCAAGCAAGCGCTCGGCCGGCATCGACCATGCGCAACCCCGAACGTCCGCACGCCCCGACTGCCACGGCAAGATCCAGCCGCAGACCAAGGTCACTTCATACGGATCACTGGACAGGTGCCAGCTGGGCCCAGGAACGACATCGCGGTGTGGCATGACCGTGTGGGTCCATGGCCGGGTTCTGAGGCGACGCGGCGCAGAGGCGCCTGCCGTTGTCTTGAGCATGTTGGCCGATGGCAGCGAAGGCCGCGGCGGCGGAGCCGGCAGGGAACAGGCGTAGGGCGATGGCTCGGTTCGACGTTGTGATGACGTAGTAGCGCGGTAGGAGAGGTCTCCCCAGCCTTCTCGGGCATGGGCACATCAGGACCCGGCCGCATCGCGTGCAGGCGATCCAGGGGACGAGGGCAAGACCGACCATGTCCTGCTCGACCTCACCCATGGATTGCGGGACGGTGCTTCCCGTGCCTCGGCCTCAGGCAGCAAGCCCGCGCGTCGATCCCAGATGACGGCGTCGTCGGTCACCTGGCAGACGCTACTGCCGTCGCCGATCTCATCGAGGTGACAGAACCTCGCTCGGGTCAGGGTGGACGAAGGTAGCGTCAGGCACGTCGAGGGCTTCCAGGTGGGCCAGGGGGAGCTTCCGTCATCGGACGACCTCGTTCCCTCCTCAGCCACCGCCGCGCACGCCGCCGCCCACGCACTCGCCTGCGAAGAGCCACTTCAGGAGACGACGATGGATGACGACGTTCAGCTGATCAGCGACGGCGACGGCCTGGCGGTCATCGGGAGTCCGACAGCTGTCGAACGCTTCCTCGTCTCCGAAGGACTGCCGTCGAAGGACCTCGGACTCTCACGGCTCGGATCAACCCTCAGCGCCGTGGCCGGAGCCGGACAGGCAGGGTCCGAGATAGCGGCCAACTCGGGTCGCTGGGTGAAGCTGACCGAGCAGTCCTCGCAGGCCCTCAAGAAGTACAAGCTGATGAAGGGCTCGCACGCGGGCTCCAACCGAGCCGTGCTGACAGAGAACGGCAGGATCAAAGGACTCCTCGAATTGGCGAGGACGCCCGGATCGCTTCTGAGCAACCCTGCTCTTCTGGCCGGTGCCGCGGGGCTCATGGCACAACTTGCGATGCAGCAGACCATGGACGAGATCACCGACTATCTCGCCGCGATCGACGAGAAGGTCGACGACGTGCTCCGCGCCCAGAAGGACGCGGTGTCGGCCGACATGATCGGAGCGGGCTTCATCCTCGAGGAGGCCATGACCGTCCGAGAACAGGTGGGTCGGGTCTCCGAGGTCACCTGGTCGAAGGTGCAGACCACGCCGATGACGATCGCGCGAACCCAGGCCTACGCGCTGCATCAACTCGACGCGCTCGCCGAGAAGATGGAGCGCAAGACCAAAATCGGTGATCTGGCCAAGGCATCCAAGGACGCCGAGTCCACGGTTCGGGAGTGGCTCGCTGTACTGGCTCGTTGTTTCCAACTGCACGAAGCGATCGCCGTGCTCGAACTCGATCGTGTGCTGGATGCGTCCCCGGACGAGCTGGAACGGCATCGCCTCGCACTTCGGGCTGCCCGGCAGAACCGTATGGAGCTCATCTCAAGAAGCACAGAGCGTCTGCTGGCCCGTGTGGACGCGGTCGTGGGAACGGCCAACACGAAAGTCCTGCTGCACCCGACCGCCTCACCGTCAGTGGTGCATTCGGGCAACCACGTCGCGATCGCCGTCGTCGACTTCCACGGACGGCTCGGGATCGAGCTCGGTCGACAGTCGCTGGACGCGAAACGATGGGCCGATGCGGCCACGGAAGCGAGGGACAAGGTGTTCGAGGCGGGTGCGGAAGGCGTCGATGCCGCCAGGCGCCTCGGCCTCGGGACCCTCGACCGCGCCAGGTCGGTGACGGGCAATCTCTCGAGCGGGATAGCCGGCCGAGTCCTCCGCCGGCGCGGCGCCGATGAGGAACACAACGAAGAGAGCTGAGGCGCGGACCATGCAGCGTCGTCGGGATCCACCAGTACCCCGGCTCGCAATCCGTGACCGCTCGCTGGAAGACTTTGAGCACGACCGCTGGCCCCGGCCGCCGCTGACGCAACTCGCCTTGTCTCGACAGCGCACGCCCTTCGCCTTCGGCCGATCGGCAAACTGACCGTTGAGGACCTGCGTCTGTTGATCGGGCAGGACCTGGGCCTCGCCTACCTGCTGCCGCTCGCGCTGGAAGTGCTGCGGGACGACCCGATGGCCGAAGGCGACACGTACGAGGGCGATCTACTGTCCGCTGTCCTGACCAGAAGCCCCACCATCTGGCAACAGTGCCCGACGCCCGCCTGGAGCTGAACGCGATCGTCTCGAAGCCGCCCGACCTACCGTCACCCCTGTCGCAGAAGGCCGCGAGCTTCCTGGAGCGGTAGGTATTACAGCGAGGGCCTTCTAACAGCGGCCAGGAGCTGTCCGGCCGATCATGTGACTGTCGCCTGGTCGGATCGTTGTCCTGTGTATGGGGCGGGGTGAACGTGGTGATCTGTCAGACGCGGAGTGGGAGCGGCTACAGCCGTTCCTGCCGGAGAACAACGGTCGGTGCGGGCGGTGGCGTGATCACCGGCAGGTGATCGACGGGATTCTGCACCGGGTTCGGACGGGCGTTCACTGGCGCGATCTGCCGGAGCGGTTCGGGCCGTGGAAGACGGTCTACGAGCGCCATCGGCTGTGGTCGGCCGACGGCACCTGGGAACGGCTGCTGCAGTGGATCCAGGCTGCGGCCGGCGCGGAGGGCGAGATCGACTGGGACATCTCGGTGGACTCCACCATCGTGCGCGCCCACCAGCACGCGGCCGGCGCCCGCACCGGCCCGCCGCCGGCCCTCGCTGGCTCAAAGGGGGACGAGCTGGTGGAACACCAGGACGAAACTCCGTGGCAGAGCCTCGTCAGCCGACTGATGGAGGTGGTGCGGGAGGCGAGGGCCTGGGCCGCTCGCGCGGCGGCTTCACCAGCAAGATCCACCTGAGCGCGGACGGCCGCTGCCGCCCGCTGTCCCTGATCGTCACGCCGGGGCAGCGGGCGGACTGCACCCAGTTCGTTCCGGTGCTGGAGAAGATCCGGGTCCCCCGGCTCGGGTTGGGCAGGCCCCGCAAGAAGCCCGGCACACGATCCCGGAGAAGGCCGACGGCCAGGCCGCGGGCCTGCGCAAAGGATCGCGCGGCGGACGGCCACCAGGCTTCGACGAGGACCGGTACAAGAAGCGCAATACCGTCGAGAGGGCTATCAACAAGCTGAAGAACTCCCGTGCCGTCGCAACCCGTTACGACAAGCGCGGATACGTCTTCCTCGGCACCGTCACCGCGGCCGCCCGGGTCATCTGGCTCCGCACATGACCGCGTGCAACGACGTCAGCTCACCGAGGCGCCCGGCACCAACGCCAGGCCCGCTGCCGCGAGGAAGTCCTCAAGGCTGATGGCACCACTACCGGTGCCGTCGTCCCATTCAGTCAGGAGCCCCGAGAGGCCCTCGTTCCAAGAGTCCGAAGTGTCGGCATCAAGGTCCGGGCCAGGATGCCACTCGACGCAGCCCTCTCCATGCCGGTATCGGAGAAACAAGTACTGGCCGTATACCGTCCAGGCATCCCACTGCGACGGGCAGGCAGAACACGTCTGCACAACCCGCACCAGCTTCCGGCCCTCATCCGTATCCATCCGAGGATGGTCGCGCACCAGCAGACCCCGGGCAATCCAGTTCAGGCTGCCGTCACAGGTGCCTTAAGTAGCGGCCAGACACACGCCGTCAGTGATCGGCCGGACAGCTCCTGGTGCTCTGACCGCATTGGTTCGCCGGGTTTAGACGACCGGGTCGAGCGCGCATCGCGACCAGTCCAACTCGCCCTCCATGCCTAGCCGGTCAAGCACGACACAGTGCAGCTTGGCCCACACCCGGGCCTTGGACCAGCAGGTGAAGCGGCGGTGCACCTGCTGCCAGGAGGCGCCGAAGGCCAGCGGCAGTTGCCGCCAGGTGGCCGCAGCAGCCCGAAGTGGGCCTCGATCGGGTTGGCCCGGGACGCGTAGGTTTGGTGGAGCATCGGATGGACGGATTCGCCGCACATCCAACCGCCCCGACCACCAATCCGGCGATCCCATGCGGTCAGAGCACTGGATGAGCCCGTGCTCCCGCCGCAGGCCGGACTCGCTGTTCGCCTATCGCGGCTGCGACCAGGTCCTCGCCCACAGGGTCGTCGTACTCGTGATCGCCCGCCTCGTCACCCGCCGACAACTCAGTTCAACTGCACTGGCGTTGAGATGTAGGGCCACTGGCTATCCGATGGATGCCCCGCGCTCGTGCCGTGATCCGGTCTCATGGGCGACGTTCGCTTTCACCCGCGTGGCTGGCCTCGTGGACGGACAGAGTCTCCGGGACCCTCGCGGCAATGACTGCTTTCCGCCTGGCGCCAACGCGCCGGTCGGCCATCAGCGACGATCAACGTGCGGCTCGCGTGCTTGCCCAAGCGAGCCCCAACCCGGCCGATCTTTGTAGTCAGTCGCTCAGCGTCGAGTCTGTCTCCTGAGCAAACTCGTTCGACATCGTTCGGGATCGTGGCACACGATGTGCGGCATGACCACGAACCGAAGGGTCCATGCCGCGTAGGCGGCCAGGACGCGTCCGGGCCGGCATTCCGCGGCACCGGACACCGGAAGCAGAGCCAGGCATCGACGGCTTGTCCTCGAGTGCACTGGCAGAGATCGCTCGTCTCGAACGCACCCGCAACTACCTGCAGCCAGGGGGCGTCAGCGAGGCCGTACGCCTCTGGAAGGACTATGTCCGCCGCGCCGAGCGCCAGCTGTGGCAGGACCACGAGTTGGGCGACGTTCACTGGTACTGCTGCGGCAATCCCCTCGAAGCCCGGGCTCTCCTCGACACCGTGACGCAAGCCATGACACCGCGGAACGCTCGCGCACTCCGGCAGCTCGTCAGCCGGCTCGACGCCATCCGGCGTCGGCCCGCCCCCTCCGTACGAATCTGGTGCCGGCTGACGACCAGGCTCGTAGCGCTGACGGGCTGGCCTCGATATTCGGGAAAATGATTCTGAACGCAGAAAACCCCCGGACCGGTATCCCCGGTCCGGGGGTTTTCTCAAAATTTGTTCGGCGGCGTCCTACTCTCCCACAGGGTCCCCCCTGCAG
>NZ_JBSFZS010000262.1:0-5270 GCF_053600395.1 Streptomyces sp. NPDC005070
GACGGTGGTCTCGGGCACGGCCCGCACTCCGTCGGCGGTGATCTTGATGGCGACCGGCGCGGCATAGACGACGGCGGCGACGATCGCGGTGAAGCGCGTCGCGCCGAACAGCGCGAGGAACGGCACCAGATAGACGAACGGCGGCATGACCTGCGCCGCGTCCAGGGTGGGCCGCAGCAGCCGGTCCACCAGCATGCTGCGCCCCATCCACACTCCGAAGGCGATGCCGAACACCATCACCAGCACGGTCGCCACGAGCGTCGACGCCAGCGTCGTCATGCTGTCCGACCACACGCCCGTGCCGACAAGGAGGCCCACGCACACAGCGGTCGTGACCCCGGCCCGCCAGCCGCCGAGCGCCACGCCGATCCCGATCAGCGCCGCGCCCACGAGCCACCACGGGGAGTCGGTGAGCAGCGACTGGAAGGGGTTCAGCATTCCGTTGGTGATGGCGTCGCGGAATCCGTTCGTGATGCCCGACAGGTTGTCCTGCGCCCACGTCGTCACGCTGTCCGCCGCGCTCGCGATATGGCTGCCGGTGCTGCCCTGGCCGGGGAACTGCGCCGCCCACAGGTACGTGTGCGACAGGTACACCAGCACCAGCACGACCACCCCGCCCGCCGCGAGCAGCGGCCGGCGCCACTTGAGGAAGCGGCCGCCCGAGTTGCGGGCCTGCTCCGCACGTGTGCTCGACGCGGTCGTGACCCGGTCGAGGACGATGGCCATGATCACGATGGCCAGGCCCGCGTTGAAGGCCGTACCGACGTCGAGCGACTGCAGGGCCTGGACGACGGTCTTGCCGAGGCCGGGTGCGTCGATCAGGGCCGCGATGGTCACCATGGCCAGGGCGGCCATGATGGTCTGGTTCACGCCCATCACCACGGTCCGCTTGGACATCGGCACCAGCACCTTCAGCAGCGACTGCCACCGGGTCGAGCCCAGCGAGTCGGCCGCCTCGACGGTGGTCTCCGGTACGGAACGGATGCCGTGCGCGGTGATACGGATCGCCGGCGGGGCCGCGTAGATCACCGTGGCGATCACGGCGGAGGCCGGGCCTATGAGGAAGATCAGGGTCAGCGGGGCCAGGTAGACGAAGGTCGGCATCGTCTGCATGAAGTCCAGGAAGGGCGTGATGATCCGGTTGAACCGGTCGGACAGCCCCGCCCACACACCCAGTGGAATCGCGAACACCAGCGCCACGAGAACCGCGGAGAGGGTGAGCGCCAGGGTGTCCATGCTCTGCTGCCACAGGCCCTGCAGCCCGAAGAAGGTGAAGCCGGCCATGGCCAGGAGCGCGACCCGCCAGTTGCCCACGGCCCAGGAGACGAAGCCCGTGATGCCGACGACACCGAGCCAGCCGATCTGCGGCACCGGGCGGTCGCCGCTCGACTGCGAGATCAGGTCCTGGACGAACGTCACCAGGTTGTCGATGACCAGGCGGATCTCGTTGAAGAAGTAGAGGAAGAGCGGGTTGGAGTTGCGGTTGGCGCCGACCGAGTCGCTGAGGTCGTTGAACCAGCGGTGCAGACCGGTGAGGTCTGCCGCCGCCAGCGTCAGGGTCTGCTTTCCGCGCAGCACGGCGAAGAGCACCAGCCAGACGACCAGGATCGCGGCCACCATCATGGAGCGGCTGACCTTGCGCACGCCCGCGACCGCCGGCGCGGCCTCCGCCACCTGCTCGGTTTTCTCCGGTTTCTCCATGGCGACGGTCATCACATGTCGCCTTCCTGCCCGGCGACCACCGCGAGGATCTCCTCGTCACCGACGATGCCGAGCAGCTTGCCGTTCTCGACGACCTTGACCGGCTTGTCCGCCGCCAGTACGGCCCGGGTGGCTTCCCGCACCACGACGTCCGGGCCCAGCTCGGGACCGTCCAGGGCGTCGCCGTCCACCGCCGGACGCATGATCCACCGCAGAGTCAGTACGTCGCCGCGCGGCACGTCCTTGACGAACTCGCGTACGTAGTCGTCGGCCGGGGCGCCTACCAACTCGTCGCCGGTACCGCACTGGACCATCTTGCCGTCACGCATGATGAGGATGCGGTCGCCCAGCTTGAGCGCCTCGGAGAGGTCGTGGGTGATGAACACCATCGTCTTGCCGACCTCGTGGTGCAGACGGATGACCTCGTTCTGCATGTCACGGCGGATCAGCGGGTCGAGCGCCGAGAACGGTTCGTCGAAGAGCAGCACGTCCGGATCACCGGCCAGCGCCCGGGCGAGACCGACGCGCTGCTGCATACCGCCGGAGAGCTGGTCGGGGTAGGAGTTCTCATAGCCGGAGAGGCCGACCAGTTCGACGACCTCCAGCGCCCGCTTGGTGCGCTCGGCCTTGCTCATGCCGCGGATCTCCAGACCGAAGGACACGTTGTCGACGACCCGGCGGTGGGGCAGCAGCCCGAAGTGCTGGAAGACCATGGAGAACTTGCGGCGCCGCAGTTCACGCAGACGCTTGTCGTCCGCGTCGCGGATGTCCTCGCCCTCGAAGACGATCTCCCCGGCGGTGGGTTCGATCAGCCGGGTCAGACATCGCACCAGGGTGGACTTGCCGGAGCCGGACAGACCCATGACGACGAAGACCTCGCCGGGCGAGACCTCGAAGTTCACGTCGCGCACGGCGGCGGTGCATCCGGTGCGGTCCATCAGCTCGCGGCGGGTGAGCCCGCACAGCTCCTCGGAGTCCGGTACCTGGTCTGCCTTCGGCCCGAACACCTTCCACAGCTTGCGCACGGATATGACCGGGGTGGGGGCCGAGTCCTGTGGCGTGCCGCGCCGCTGCGGCACCTCGGTCTGTGCTGGGGTCACGATCGACCTCTTTTCGGCGTTCAGCCGCGGAACCAGTGCTGCGGCCGGGGTTGGATGTTCTGCCAGATGTGCTTGGGCTCTCGGTACTCGTCCAGGCCGGTCGGTCCCAGCTCCCGGCCCACGCCCGAGTGCCCGAAACCACCCCATTCCGCTTGCGGCACGTAGGGGTGGTAGTCGTTGATCCACACCGTGCCGTGGCGCAGCCGCCGGGCGACCCGCTGGGCCTTTCCGGCGTCCTGCGTCCAGACGGCGCCGGCGAGTCCGTACTCGGTGTCGTTGGCGACGCGTACGGCGTCGTCCTCGCCGTGGAAGCGCTCCACGGTGAGCACGGGGCCGAAGGACTCCTCGTGCACGACGCGCATGTCCTGCCGGCACTCGTCGAGCACGGTGGGCGGATAGTAGTGGCCGTTCGCCAGTGCGGGGTCGCCGGGGCGTTCGCCGCCGCAGCGCAGTACGGCGCCTTCGGCGAGGCCCGCCGCGACATACGCCTCGACCTTCTCCCGGTGATGCGCGGAGATCAGGGCCCCGGTCTCGGCCTCGGGGTCGAACGGTCCGCCGAGGCGGATCTGCCGGGCGCGGCGGACGACCTCGTCGACGAAGGCGTCGTGGAGGGAGTCCTCGACGATCAGACGGGCGCCTGCCGAACAGACCTGGCCCGAGTGCAGAAAGACGGCCGTGAGGGCGAAGTCCACGGCCGTCTCGAAATCGGCGTCGGCGAAGATGACGTTGGGGTTCTTGCCGCCGAGCTCCAGCGCCACCTTTTTCACCGTCGAGGCGGCGGTGGCCATGATGCGCTTGCCGGTCTCCAGGCCTCCCGTGAAGGAGACCATGTCGACGGCCGGTTCCTCGGAGAGCGGTGCGCCCACCTCGGGGCCCGTGCCCAGGACGAGATTGGCGGCGCCGGCCGGGACCCCGGCCTCCTCAAGGGCCCGCATCAGCAGGATCGAGGTGGAGGGGGTGAGCTCGCTGGGCTTGAGGACGATCGTGTTGCCCGCGAGCAGGGCGGGCGCAACCTTCCACGACGCCTGGAGCAGCGGGTAGTTCCAGGGGGTGATGAGCCCGCACACGCCGACCGGTTCGTAGACGACGCGGCTGACGGCGTCGTCGCGGCCGGTGTCGATCACCCGGCCGGCATCGGTGCCCCCGATCCCGCCGTAGTAGCGGAAGCAGGAGACAACGTCGGCGATGTCGTACTCGCTCTCCACCAACCGCTTGCCGGTGTCCAGCGATTCGGCGCGGGCGAATTCCTTGGCGTCGCGCTCGATGAGGTCGGCGGTGCGCAGCAGCAGCGCACCGCGCTCCCGCTCGGGGGTGCGCGGCCAGGGTCCTTCGTCGAAGGCCCGGCGGGCCGCGGCGATCGCGGCCTCGGTGTCGGGACGCGTCCCCTCGGACACGGTCGCCGCGAGCGTGCCGTCAGCGGGACAGCGGATTTCCCGGTGGCCTCCCGCCACCGCATCGCGCCATTCTCCATCCACATACAGGTCTGCCACGTGTGGAGCCCTTCGAGCGAATTCCGTTGCGCATCGTGCACCGTATTGCTTGTGGTGGAACACCCTGGCGAATGTGCGGACATACGTCAAGGGGTTGGCAGATGACGATTTCGCCATGCGGGCAGTTGCGCGGCCACTCTTGACCACAAGCCGCGCCAAGCCCAACCATGTTGCGTATCGCTCACCATGTTGTGCATTACGCACCGACGGAGGCTGCACATGTCCCCTCGACCGCATCCTGGCCGTGAGTACGTTCTCACTCTCTCGTGTCCGGACAGCGCCGGACTGGTCCACGCCGTGAGCGGCTTTCTCGTCAGGAACTCCGGCAACATCCTGGAGAGCCAGCAGTTCGATGATCGACTCCAGGGCCGTTTCTTCATGAGGGTCCACTTCGACGTTTCCGATCCAAACGCCGATTTGAAAAATCTGCGCTACCGATTCGGTCCGGTCGCCGAGGCCTACCGGATTTCCTGGACCCTCTGGGACGCCTCGACACCGACCCGGACGCTCATCATGGTGTCCAAGTTCGGACACTGCCTCAACGATCTGCTCTTCCGGCAGCGCACCGGCGCTCTCAACATCGAGATCCCCGCGATCGTCTCCAACCACCGGGACTTCGAGGGGTTGGCGGAGACCTACGGCGTCCCCTTCCACCACATCCCGGTGACCAAGGACACCAAGGCCGACGCCGAGGCGCGCCTGCTGGAGCTCGTGCGCGAGCTGGACATCGACCTGGTGGTGCTGGCCCGCTACATGCAGGTCCTCTCCGACGACCTGTGCAAACAGCTGGAGGGCCGCGCCATCAACATCCACCACTCCTTCCTCCCCAGCTTCAAGGGCGCGCGCCCCTACCAGCAGGCGTACGCGCGCGGGGTGAAGCTTGTCCCCGGACCGACCGCCCCGCGCCGTCGCCAGGGACGGGAAGGGAGAGGAGACGCGCGGACTGTCCCTCGTGATCCTCGCTCCGCGGGACGGTCTC
>NZ_JBSFZS010000263.1:0-5255 GCF_053600395.1 Streptomyces sp. NPDC005070
AGCAGCAGGTCGAGGGCGAGCAGGACGCCGATACCCGCGTCGATGCCGATCGGGAAGACGTACGAGAAGTTCCCGAACCCCTTCTGGAGCGCCAGTTCACGGACCGCCGCGTACGAACCGGCGAAGCCGATTCCGGCGATGACGAGCGCACCGGCGACGACCATGCCGATGAGAATCTTGTGCATCCGTGTGAGCTGTATGGGCGCGGCCACCTGTACTCCCCTCCCCTTGCGTGTTGTTGCGCGCAACAGAGTGGCACATGTGTGTGGCGTACGGATGCGCGGTATGGAAGGAGCCCGGTTCCGGAGGGAACCGGGCCCCGTGAACGTGTCTGCCGGAGCCCCGAGTCGGGCCCCGTGTCCGGTCGCGGCCGGGTCAGCTCTTCTTCGCCGCCGACTGCGACGGCGACGCGCTCTTGGAGCCGGTCCCGGCGCTCTTGGAGGCACTCTTGGACGGCGAGGCCGACGGCGCGGACGAGGACGAGGCCTTCGACGAGGAGGCCGGGTCCGGCGAGTCCGAGCCCGCCGCGCCGTCACCGTTCGCGGCGGCGACCGCGGCCACCGCCTCCTTCGTGGCCTTCTCGGCCGCCTTCAGCAGAGCGGTCGCGTCCGGGGTCTTCTCACCCGCGAGCCCGGCGCCGTTGTAGTCGAGCGTCACGACCACGTTCTCGACGCGCGCCACGATCGTCTGCTGCTTGAAGGCGCCTTCCTTCTTCTTCAGGCCGTAGCGCACGGCCGTCGCCTCGTCACCCGTACCGGAGACCGGCGCCGACTTGGCGTCCAGCGCGCCCTCCACCGTCTGCGCTGCCGAGACCTGCTTCTGGAAGTACGCGTGGGCCTGATCGTCGCCCGAGCCGCGCGCGTCCGAGTCGAAGCGGAGCAGCGCCACGTTCAGCCAGCGGAACTGAGAGCCCTTCACCCCGTTGTTGTCGAGGCTCGTCCAGTTGCAGTTGCCGCGCTGCTCCGGCTCGTCCAGCTTGCCGGACTTGCCCGACTTCGAGCCCTTCGGTATCAGTTCGCCCAGCGTCTTCTTCGACAGCACCGAGCACGCCTTGGGCAACGTCGTGTACGCGGCGGGCTGGACGGAGGGGGCCGCGCTGCTCGCGGACACCGTCGCTCCCGGGCCCGCGCTCGCGTCCTTCTGTGCGTCGTCACCGGAGCCGGAGTCCGAGGAACAACCCGCGGCGACGAGCATCACCGGGACGGCGGCCGCGCTGACAAGGATGCGGGGGAGTCGCTGTGCTCGGCCTGCTCGTTGTACTGGTCGGTGCATGGTTCCTTCACTCGTGGCTCGTGGTACGGCCGCACATGGGGCGTGCGGCCGGTCGGGTCCGAGGGGCCACGGTACGCGGTGGGGCGTCGGGGCGGTTCCCGTTCGGGTGGTTTGCGCCGGGGTGCCCCCAGCGGCCGCTGGGCCGCTAGCCGTTGAGCCGGGAGGCCAGCTCCTGAGCCAGTTTCTGCACCTTGTCCTGCATTTCCTTGCTGTCGGGGGCGTCCGTGGACGCCGTCGGCTGCTCGGAATATTCGATCCTCACGATCACGTTGGACGTGCGGAACACCACAGTCACCGTGCGCTGCTGGGTCGTCGACGAGCCGGTGCTGAGCTTGTCGTCGAGGAACGCTTCGTCGCCCAGGTCGTCGAGTACGCGCGGCTGGAGATCGGCCGGGGTCCGCGAGGCGGAGGCGGAGGGTGCGGAGGGGGCGCCCGAGGCGTTGTCGCCGTCGGCCGTGCCGCCGGCGCTGCCGCTCGGGCTCGGAGTGGCGTCACCGGACGCGGACGCGGACGCGGACGAGGATGCGGCGGGCTCCGGGAGGTCGGCCGCCGTCTGCTTGGTGGCGTAGAGCTCCTCGGCCTTGGCCTCGTCGCTCACCGTGTTGTCGTACGAGACCACGCGCTCGAAGTCGACGAAGAGGTGATCGGTGGCGGCGGTGGAGGCCACCTTCCAGTCGCAGCCGTCACGCCGGTCCGTGTCGTACGTGAGCGTGGCCTCGCCCGCGTACGCCTTCTCCTGCTGTGCCTCGTCGGTCGTCTCCTGGATGCCGGGCAGCAGCGTGTCGAGCGTGTCGTGATCGGCCGCGCCGCACGTCTCCGGGAGGGTGCGGTACTTCCCCGGCTGGGCGACCGCGGCCGTCGTGCCGGTGTCGCCGCCCTTGGAGTCCGGAGCCGAACCGCCCACACCCGCACCGCCCGAGCAGCCCGCCAGCGCTGCCGCGAGGAGCAGGGCGGCGGCGGATACGTACGCCTTCCGCTGCACGGTCAGGCTCCTCTCGACGGTTCCCGACGGCGCTTCGGCCCGGGTGTCCTGTGGTTATTGGGTTGCCGCACGGGGGCGACCCCTGGAGACAATGTGTATCGCACGCACAGCCGTGGACGCCGGTCCGTTGTCCTATACGTCGACCTAGGCGCCGGTTTTGCGATTTAAGACTTCTGCTGTTTTTGTGGGGATAGAGGACGATATGTCGTACGTAGAGATGCCGGGGGCGCAGGTCCCCATCCGCATGTGGGCCGACCCCACCTCCGTGGAGGACGTCGCGCTCCGTCAGCTCCAGAACGTGGCGACACTGCCCTGGATCAAGGGCCTCGCCGTCATGCCGGACGTCCACTACGGCAAGGGCGCGACGGTCGGCTCCGTCATCGCGATGCGGGACGCGGTGTGCCCGGCGGCGGTGGGTGTCGACATCGGCTGCGGAATGTCCGCCGTCAAGACCTCCCTCACCGCCAACGACCTGCCGGGCGACCTGTCGCGGCTCCGCTCGCAGATCGAGCAGGCGATTCCGGTCGGCCGGGGCATGCACGACTCCGCGGTCACCCCGGACCGCTTCCACGGCCTGGCCACCGCCGGGTGGGACGACTTCTGGGGGCGGTTCGACGGGGTGGCGGATGCGGTGAAGTTCCGCGAGGAGCGGGCTGTGAAGCAGATGGCGACGCTAGGCGGAGGAAATCACTTTGTTGAAGTTTGTATCGATTCTGACGGTTCTGTCTGGTTGATGCTGCACTCCGGTTCCCGGAACATCGGCAAGGAACTGGCCGAGCATCACATCGGTGTCGCACAGAAGCTCCCGCACAACCAGGGCCTGGTGGACCGGGACCTCGCCGTCTTCGTGGCGGACACGCCCCAGATGGCGGCGTACCGCAACGACCTGTTCTGGGCCCAGGAGTACGCGAAGAACAACCGCACGCTCATGATGGCGCTCCTCAAGGACGTGATCCGCAAGGAGTTCAAGAAGGCGAAGCCGGCCTTCGAGCCGGAGATCAGCTGCCACCACAACTACGTGAACGTCGAGCGCTACGACGGCATGGACCTGCTCGTCACGCGCAAAGGGGCCATCAGCGCGCGGGCCGGGGAGTTCGGGATCATCCCGGGTTCGATGGGGACCGGCTCGTACATCGTGAAGGGCCTCGGCAACGAGAAGGCCTTCAACTCGGCCTCGCACGGCGCGGGTCGGCGCATGAGCCGCAACGCGGCGAAGCGCCGCTTCTCGACGAAGGACCTGGAGGACCAGACGCAGGGCGTGGAGTGCCGCAAGGACTCCGGCGTCGTGGACGAGATCCCGGGCGCGTACAAGCCGATCGAGCAGGTCATCGAGCAGCAGCGCGACCTCGTGCAGGTCGTGGCGAAGCTGAAGCAGGTTGTCTGCGTGAAGGGTTGAGCCGCAGGGCCCGAGGCTACGCGCCAGCCGATGGGAAGGGCCTCGAAGCGCCAAGTGCTTCGAGGCCCTTCCCGTTCGACGTATCTGAGTGTGAGCCATGTGCCGGGCTACTGAAGTGGGGCGTTGTCCTCGGGGGGTGGGTCACTTCGTTGACAGGACCGCGTAGATCATGACGAAGGCCACGATGTGGATGCCGAAGAGGAAGTACGCCAGGTACCACCAGACGTAGCGTTCGCGCTTCTTCTCCAGGGCCAGGCGGGCCTGCTCGTCGGCAGCGGGTGGCTGGGGGGTGGGTGGTTCGTCCGGGGTCACAGCTCCCGGTGGACCTTCGTGTTCGACGCCTGGGCTCGGGGGCGGACCACGAGGAGGTCGATGTTCACGTGGCTGGGGCGGGTGACGGCCCACGTGATCGTCTCGGCGACGTCGTCGGCGGTCAGGGGCTGGGCGACGCCCGCGTAGACCTTGGCTGCCTTCTCGGTGTCGCCGCCGAAGCGGGTGAGGGCGAACTCCTCGGTCTTGACCATGCCGGGGGCCACCTCGATGACCCGCACCGGCGTGCCGACGATCTCCAGGCGCAGCGTCTCCGCGAGCACGTGCTCGGCGTGCTTGGCGGCCACGTAGCCGCCGCCGCCCTCGTACGTGCCGTGGGCCGCCGTGGAGGACAGGACGACGACCGTGCCGTCGCCGCTGGCGGTGAGCGCCGGCAGGAGGGCCTGGGTGATGTTCAGGGTGCCGATGACGTTCGTCTCGTACATCTGGCGCCACTGGGCGGGGTCGCCCGTCGCGATCGGGTCGGCGCCGAGTGCGCCGCCGGCGTTGTTGACCAGCACGCCGATCGTCTTGAACGCCGTCGCGAACTCGTCGACCGCGGTGCGGTCCGTGACGTCCAGGGCGTACGCGGTGGCCTGGCCGCCCGCCGCGGTGATCTCCTCCGCCAGCGCCTCGATGCGGTCCTTGCGGCGGGCCGTGAGAACGACGCGGTAGCCCTCGGCCGCGAGCTGTCGGGCCGTCGCGGCGCCGATTCCGCTGCTTGCACCGGTGATGACGGCGATACGGGACGCGGCGGCGGGGGTCATACGGCTGCTCCTTGGCGGTTTCTGTGTGTCTGGGGTGTCCGTGGGTCTGCGGTCGCTCCGGCCAGGATAGGCGGGGGTCAGTTGCCCCCTCGGGGGGCGTACATGATCACGGCGGCTCCGGCCAGGCAGATCAGGGCGCCGGTGATGTCCCAGCGGTCGGGGCGGTAGCCGTCGGCGACGACGCCCCAGGCGAGGGAGCCGGCCACGAAGACTCCGCCGTACGCGGCGAGGACGCGGCCGAACTCGGCGTCCGGCTGGAGGGTGGCGACGAAGCCGTACAGGCCCAGCGTCATCACGCCGGCGCCGATCCAGAGGGCGCCTCGGTGTTCGCGCACGCCTTGCCAGACGAGCCAGGCGCCGCCGATCTCCAGGAGTGCGGCGAGGGCGAAGAGGAGCGCGGAGCGGGCGATCAGCATGGGGTCACTGTGTCAGGACGCGGTTCGGGTTCAGCTCCGGTGGGTGGGTCGGGGCCGTGCCGGTGCATCAGCCCGTCGCCGTTGGGTGAGGGGTGGGCGTCGGTGGCGACGGG